>RFVZ01000122.1 GCA_009922405.1 Betaproteobacteria bacterium | reverse complement strand
GAGCAACATGTTGCCGGCTGCCTTTGAGGCGCGATAACCGTACCAACCCCCAAGATGGTTATCTGAAATACTGCCAACACGGGCCGATAAAACGCCGAACATGCAGCGCTCGTTGCGGGGCAGAAGCGGTATGCACTCTCGCAGAACCAGTCCGCGCCCAATCGCATTGATCTGGAAGGCCCTCATGAGGCCACGAGCACTCATGCTTTCGAGTCGCTTCTCAGGCCCTTGACCGTCGATGGTCAACGCGCCCGTCGCATCCAGAATCAAATGAAAGGGGCCGCGGGTCGCGATGACCTGGACAGCGGACGTGATCGCCGCTTCATCCTCGAGAATGAGCGGTGCCACAGAAGTACGATCGAGGCGTTCGACGACGGCGCAGCGATCGTCTCGGGTCAGTTGCTCGACAAAGCCGCGACCGAGTGTGCCGCTGGCTCCCAGCACCAGCGCTCGATATCCGGCGGGCAGCGAGGTCATCAAACCCATCGAACCCCCGCTTAGATCACACGGGCAATTTTGACAGCGATTTCTGACCCCGCCGAAACCAGGCCGCACCAACGACGGATCAGCAGCGGTACCTGGGCGGGCTGCCTAGCGTGATCCGACAGCTGATCACGCGGCCCATCGTGATTCAGGGCGTACAGGTTGTCGATCGCTTCCAGTCGGTGGGACTGTTCGTCCTTTTGGAACTCGATGAGAAGGCGGAGAAGTTCAGCATGCCCGCCTCGACGGCCAAGATGATCGATCTGAAGTTGGTAGTGATGTTCAACGAAGGTTTCGACCGCTGCAATCGTCGCAAAGACAGCCTGGCGACTGAACATGGCCGGAATTGAACCCGTAAGGAATCCGGCGATTCGCCATGCAATCAGCAACTTACTGCGCCGCAGTGCCGGGAGGAGGGCATCAATGGCCAGCAAGTGTTTGCGCTCGGTTTCCAGGTGTGCTTGGGCAAACTCACGCACCGCGGCATCTCGAGTGGCGGCGAGGATGCCACGATAAATCCAAACGGCGCCCGTTTCACCGGCCTGATTCGATCGCATGTCGCCAATCATGGTGGACGGCAGATGGGAGACGTTCAGGCTCCGAAAGATCCATTGAATTGAGGGCCGAATGATCAGGAAACCCCGGTAAGCCGCTTCCATCATGGCGAGCACCCCCGGGATGCGGGAAAGCGCTGATAACCAGCGCCAGCCGGGTAATCGGCTCCAGAGGGCAACAAAGGCCCGTGCGCCGCTCAGGATTTCTCCATCTGCCCGGGTCACATGAAAGCGCGACATCAGTCTGCCTTTTGATAATCCCTGGGGAAGTGGTGCGCCTTCGGTGCTGACATCGAGCCACTCGATCGGGGTGGACGAGTTGAGTCCCTGGTAGATCGAAATCTCGGTTCGACAGAGTGGGCACGACCCGTCAAAGCAAACCTGGATGGCTTGATGGTTGACCGGGGTCTGTTCTTGGGGGGCCGATATGGCAGCGGGGGCTTGATTCATGTGTCCCGATCATAGTCGCAATGCCGAAAAACCCCGGGGGTCAAGGTTTTATCGATGGCAGTACTGTTAACGACTATATATCGTTGACAACCTTAAGTTTGACCACCTAAACTCTAACGTTATCTTTTTTTGTTCAATATAGGCGTAGCCTGCTGGTTGTCTCCGGCTGGTAATAACGATCTTAACCATTTCGGAGTTCGTGATGAGTTTTCATACTTTTCGTCTGGTCGCTTCGTGCGTCACCGTGATGTCACTTTCGGCCTGCGCCACGAATAATTTCAATACGAATCGGGTCTCTGCAGTACCGACCCCGACCATCTATGCCACTGATACGTTGGCAGAAGTTGAGATCAAAGAGCCCATCAGCGGGGCGGGTTGTGCGAGTAGCTTTCTGACGATCTTCAAGAGCGGCGACACCTCATTCCTGGAGGCCTACGGTGACGCAGGATCGGGCAATATTGCGCGTGCCAAGGCCGCCGCGGCTTACGATGCACTTGCTGGTAAGAACGGATTAACGACTGATTTCCTGATCAATCCGGTCTGGGAAGTAAAACAGAACACACAGCTGTTCGGGGTCCTACAAGATGACGTTTGTGCCAAGGTTAAAGGCTATCGTGCTGTGATTAAAGGTTTTACAAAGAAGGCTGACACGATCACGGGACCTGCCAAGGGTGCCGGTGAGGCGCTAGGAATGCCGTCCTGGCTCTCGAAATTCTTTAATTGATCGACAGTTGGGCGTCGAACTGACGGCTCCGGGCATTGGCACCCTGCGACTGGTGACCCTACAGGTTGCGCTCACGGGTGTGGCGATGTTGGGCGGCGCGCTTGCACAGGCTCAGCCCGCTGGTTTGACGCCCTGCCCTAAGGGCGCTGCCGCACTCACTTGTTCAGGGACTTATCGGTTTCCAGATGGTGTGATTTACGCCGGAGAATTTCGGGAGGGTCGTCGAGATGGTGTCGGCGCCTTCGTTTTTCCCGATGGGCGGCGGCACCTGCATGAGTTCGATTCGGATTCGGTTAAGGGCCAAGGGATTCGATATTTGGCCGATGGGTCAATCGAAGTCTCCGGCACGTTCGCATACGGTCAGCTCGTACGGGCACACCCGGTGGATCTGCAGATCTTTGCTCGACGCGCACCGATCCCAACAGGCCAGCCAATTCGGCCGCAATTGGTTGCGCCGCAGGGTCTCGAAATCTTGGGCTCCCCGCAGGCAATTCCGGCGATGACCGTCGACGGACGGTCGTTATCATTCGTCCTTGGGACGAGTTCGCCGAGCGGTGCGGTCGCCGGATCAATTTCGATCTTCGATATCATCGACGTCAACGGTCGATCGTCCATTAAGATCATCCCTCGCAACCCGGGCTGAGTCTGCTCTTCGGCATGGTATGACCGTTCTTGACGGGACGCGTACGCCTTGCCTATGAACACACCCGAGCCCGATGCGCTGGCCATCGTATGGTTTAAGCGCGACCTGCGCATCCGAGATCACGCGCCCCTTGCGGCGGCCGCCACATTTCAGCGAGCGATCGGGCTTTTTCTGCTTGAGCCGGAGTGGCTGCAAAGCTCAGAGTGCGACGAGCGCCATGTGGCCTATGTTCTGGCGTCCTTGCGTAGCCTGCGCGCCGATCTGGCGGCTCGGGGTCTGCCCTTATTGGTGCGGGTGGGTTCGGCTCCCGAGTCATTGGAATTCCTTCGGGTGCAGGCTGGCCGAGTGGCGCTCTTGAGTCACGAGGAAACCGGTACTGGGTGGAGTTATCAACGCGATCGGGACGTCAGGCGGTGGTGCAAATCCCATGCGGTACCTTGGCATGAGTGGACGCAGACTGGGGTGGTGCGTCGCTTGAAATCGCGTCGCGGTTGGGCATCCCAATGGGCGCAGCGGATGAATCAAGCGCAGGCGGATAGCCTAAAGGTGCGGTTTTCAACCGGTTTCACACTAGAGGGGTCTCCCGGTTTGCGGGCACTTGCGGAAACGCCAATTCCGAGCCTCTCAGAGCTGGGGTTTCAAACTCAGTCAGCTGCCTCGGTCGAGGGGTTCCAGGCGAATGCCGGCGAAAGGGCGGCATCAGCTCGCCTTGAACAATTTTTGAATGGCGGCGCGGTGGGTTACCGCCGAGCACTCTCAAGTCCCCTCAGCGCCGAGGAGGGCTGCAGCCGGTTGAGCGTCTATCTAGCCTTCGGAAGCCTCTCAATGCGCACGGTGCATCAGGCGACTGAGGCGCGGATCGCGGAGTGCGGGCATACGGGGGATACTGAGCTCGCTCGCGGACTTCGAGGGTTTGCGTCGAGGCTTCGATGGCATTGTCATTTCATGCAAAAGCTGGAGGACGAACCTTCGATTGAGTTTCAGAACTTTTCCAGAGCGCATGATGGGCTACGCCCGGGCGACGGTAGCGCTCTCGACGACGAATCCGAGCGACGTTTGCAGGCCTGGACTGCGGGTCGAACCGGTTACCCGATGGTTGATGCCTGCATGCGCAGCCTGTGTGCAACGGGATGGATTAACTTTCGAATGCGGGCGATGTTGGTGAGCTTCGCGTCTTATCACCTCTGGCTGCACTGGCGCCCGACAGGCCTTCATCTGGCTCGGCAATTCCTGGATTTTGAGCCGGGCATCCACTGGAGTCAGATGCAGATGCAAAGTGGAACGACTGCGATCAATACCCTTCGCATCTACTCGCCAACGAAGCAGGCGCAGGATCAGGACCCAGAGGGCATCTTTATTCGTCGCTGGGTGCCCGAGTTGGCGCGAGTGCCGCTTGAGCTCCTGGCCCAGCCTTGGCAAATGACTGAGGCGCAGCAACGCAGCGCCGCATGCGTGATTGGTCGTGAATATCCGGAACCCATCGTCCTCGAGAAGACTGCGCTCGCTCAGGCCAAGGTCGTGTTGTATGGACTCCGTAAGGCGCCTGAGACCCGAGCCGAAGCCGATGCGATCGCTCAGCGGCATGGCTCGCGCAAGAGTGGGTTGCCGCCGTCGGGTCGAAAGCCCTCGACTAAGCGTTTAGTAGAACCAACATCCGGCCAACAGCTTGAGCTCTTTGATTGAAATGACGTTCAAGGGCAATAAGCAAGGCCTCCCCTCCAAGCTCTGTCTGGTCTGCAAGCGCCCAATGACCTGGCGTAAGGCCTGGGCGAAGAACTGGGACGAAGTCCGTTACTGCTCGGATCGGTGCCGAGCCTTGAGTAAGTCATGACCCTGCCTGTTCGGAATCTCGTCATCATTTTGGGCGACCAGCTCGATCCGCAGTCGTCGGCCTGGGACGGGTTCGATCTTGAATCCGATATGGTCTGGATGGCAGAGGTCGTTGAGGAGTCGACTCATGTTTGGTCGGCCAAGCAACGAGTTGTGGTCTTTCTGAGTGCGATGCGGCATTTCGCGGAGGACCTGAAAAGTCGAACGATTCGCTTGCATTACACCTCGATTGAGGATGAAGGCAACGCGGGCACCTTAGGGGGCGAGCTAGCGCGAGCAATCGAACGCTACTCCCCACAAGGACTTGTCATGACAGCGCCCGGTGACTGGCGTGTGTTGACTGCAATCAGGACCACGGCAAGCGCGCAGGGGCTCGGACTTGAGGTGCGCGACGACCGCCATTTCTTCAGTTCGGTCCGTGATTTTGCCGCCCATGCGAAAGGCCGTAAGCAGCTGCGACTCGAGTACTGGTACCGCGAGCTTCGCAAGAAGACCGGCGTGTTGATGACCGGTCCCAAACTCGATCAGCCGGAGGGGGGGGCCTGGAACTACGACATCGAGAATCGAGGGGCATTCGGCGCGCATGGTCCAGAGCAGGTTCCCCCGCCGACCCGCTTCGAGCCCGACGCGATCACTCAACGCGTGATCGAAACGGTGCTCGCTCAAATGCCCGATCACCCGGGTAGTCTTGAACGGTTCGATTGGCCAGTCACCCGGTCCCAGGCTTTACAAGTCCTGCATGACTTCGTCGAGAAGCGCCTGCCGTTTTTTGGTCAGTATCAAGATGCGATGTGGACGGGGCAGCCGTGGCTCTACCACTCGCACCTCAGCGTTGCTTTAAATCTCAAACTACTCAATCCCCAAGAAGTGGTGCAGGCGGCTGAAACGGCCTATCACCGTGGTGAGGTGCCGCTGGCATCGGTCGAGGGATTCATTCGGCAAATTCTGGGTTGGCGCGAATTCGTTCGAGGCATTTATTGGACGCAGATGCCCGAGTACGCGAGCCGCAATGCCCTTGATGCGCAGCATCGACTCCCGGCCTTTTTTTGGCATGGCGAAACCGAAATGGTTTGTCTTCGGGAATCGATCCAGCAGACGCTAAAGCATGGCTACGCCCATCACATTCAACGTTTGATGGTCACGGGGCTTTACTCGATGCTGCTGGGGGTAGATCCCCACGAGGTGCATCGTTGGTATCTAGCGGTCTACGTTGACGCGGTCGAATGGGTCGAATTACCCAACACCTTGGGTATGAGCCAGTATGCCGATGGCGGTGTGATGGCGAGCAAGCCCTACGCTGCTACCGGTAAGTACATCCAGCGCATGAGTAACTATTGCAAGGGCTGTCGTTATGATCCGGGCAAATCTGAGGGTGAAAATGCGTGTCCGTTCACGACGCTGTACTGGGATTTTTTGAAACGCCACGAGGCTGCATTGGCTCGAAATCCTAGAATGGTGATGCAAGTTAAAAACTTGTCTCGATTGGACCCGACTCGTCTCGAGCAGATCGTACAAAAGGCAGATGAGCATCGTCGTCAGGTTCTGGCGGCCCAAGATGACCTTTCGGTTGGTGGCTCTGTTGATCACGCGGTCGATGCCTGAGGTGATTGGATCGGACGAAGTCACGCCCCAGATCTGGGTGCAGTTGCAACGCGCGTCCGTTGATCGACATCACGAGTGGCGCACGCCGGTACTTGCTAGCGTTGGGCTGGATGGAACTGTGCAGGCGCGCACAGTGGTGCTCCGCCGCGTGGACATTGAGGCCCAAAGACTCTTCTTCTACACGGATCGGCGCAGTCCTAAAGTGCTGGAGTTGAAAGCGACTCCGGTGGCAAGCCTTGTTTTTTGGAGTCGGCGTTTGAGCTGGCAAATCAGGGCGCGGGTGAGCATCCGTATTCTGGAGGCTGGGCCCGTTGTCGACTCGGCATGGGCGTCTGTTGTGCAATCCCCTTCAGCAGCAGATTACCTCTCGTCTTCGCCACCGGGAAGCGTATTGCCGGCACCAGCCGTTGCACCGGAAACGCCTGCTGTGCTCGACGCCTCGCAGCCCCTCGATCTCCTCGGCGGTCCCCACCAACTGGCCGTCGTGTGCGCCGATGTCCTTTCGATTGATTGGCTCGAACTCTCGAGGGCTGGGCATCGACGTGCCTTGTTAACAAACGAGGTCCCGCAATGGTTGGTTCCCTGATCTTCCGGTTCGGCTGAGCGGTATGATTGGGAAAATTGAGATTGTCAGTCTGAGGAGACCGTTGTGGATTTGAGTTATTCCGCCGAAGAATTGAGCTTCCGGAGCGAAGTGCGTGACTGGCTAAGCGCCAACTTGCCAGCCGATATTCGTGACAAGGTCGTTAACTACCACGGGCTCTCAAAAGACGAGTTCTTGCGTTGGCACCGGATCCTGGCCGAAAAGGGCTGGTCCGTTCCGCACTGGCCCGTTGAGTGGGGCGGTACTGGTTGGGACATCACTCAACGTTATATCTTTGATGAAGAGTTCGGTCTTGCTGGCGCGCCTGGACTGCCGCCATTCGGACCGGTCATGTGTGCGTCGGTGTTGCTGCGCTTTGGTACCGCCGAGCAGAAAGAACGTTTTTTGCCGCGGATTCGAACAGGCGACGATTTTTGGGTTCAGGGCTACTCGGAGCCGGGCGCTGGCTCTGACCTGGCTGCCCTTAAATGTCGAGCCGACCGTAAGGGGGATTTCTACCACGTCACTGGCCAGAAGATCTGGACGACCCTGGGCCATTACGGGGACTGGATTTTTTGCCTGGTCCGCACCGACTCGAACGTAGAACGTCGTCAGGAGGGCATTAGCTTCCTGCTCATCGATATGAACACCCCGGGGATCACGGTGCGTCCGCTGATT
>RFVZ01000121.1 GCA_009922405.1 Betaproteobacteria bacterium | reverse complement strand
TCTTGGCGCTTGAGTTGACTCACATCGCGGCCTTCAAACAAGACCCGCCCAGCAGTCGGGGTGAGTTGCCCACCCAGCAAGCGCAGAATTGTCGTCTTGCCACTACCTGAGCCGCCCATCAAAGCGACAACCTGGCCGCGGGCGAATTGCATGCCGACGCCATCGAGAATTAATCGACCCGCGGACGACGCTTGCTGATCGGGCGCGGGGTAAGCGAAAGACACGCCGTCCAGGGCTGCGATCGCATCCGGCGGTGCCGCCAGCTTTGAGTCGGGGATCGGGTTGTTCGAAGTCACGGGCGGATTCTACCCGGACCGTTCTAGCTAGACCGTTCTCCCTATAATCCGATACATGAAGACTGAACCCGCATTGATCCAGAGTGGATCCAATCAGGCGTCGGCAATGCTGGCGCGCGGCCGACGGGTTTTAGAACTCGAAGCCGCGGGGATTGCTGCACTCGCACCCCGCTTGGGTGACGATTTTGCTCGAGCCTGCCAGACCCTGCTCCAGTGTCGGGGTCGCGTCATCGTGAGCGGAATCGGTAAGTCGGGCCATGTCGCACGCAAGATCGCTGCAACGTTTGCCTCCACCGGAACGCCAGCCTTTTTTGTCCATCCGGCCGAGGCAAGCCACGGGGACCTGGGGATGGTGACTCGCGATGACGTTTTTCTGGCCCTCTCCAACTCCGGCAATACCGAGGAACTGATGGCGATCGTGCCCTTGATCAAACGGATGGGCGCCGCCTTGATTTTGATGACCGGAAATGTCGAATCCCCGCTGGCGCAGCTAGCCGATATCCATCTGGATGCCCGCGTCGAGCACGAAGCCTGCCCGCTGAACCTGGCCCCGACTACCAGCACCACCGCGGCGCTTGCGCTGGGCGATGCCCTCGCGGTCGCGCTCCTGGAGGCGCGCGGTTTCTCGGAGACGGACTTCGCCCGCTCCCACCCCGGCGGAATGCTCGGCCGCCGTCTCTTGACCCGGGTGAGTGATGTTATGCGGGCCGGGCCAGCGATTCCGCGTGTGACAGAAAATGCCAGCCTGACCGAGGCATTGCTCGAAATCACGCGCAAACGGATGGGGATGACGCTCGTGGTCACCGCGACCAATCCAGACCAGCTGCTCGGCATCTTCACAGATGGTGATCTGCGTCGATTACTCGAGCGATTGACCGACCTGGGCTCGATTCAAATTGATTCGGTGATGACGCGGGCGCCCCGGACCCTGCGCTCCGACGCATTGGCCGTCGAAGCCCTGCGCTGCATGGACGAACGGCAAATCACGCAACTGGCCGTCGTCGATGACCATCGGGTGGTGGGTGCCCTCCACCTGCATGATCTTCTGGCGGCCAAGATCGCGTGAATACCGATAAGGGCACCCCCCTCACCCAATTGCAGGCCCGAGCGGCCGGGATCCGCGTCGTCGCGCTTGATGTGGATGGCGTTTTGACCGACGGTAGCTTGCACTTTGACCGCGATGGTGATGCCGGCAAGTCCTTCTCGGTTCGTGACGGCTTTGGCCTGCGCTTACTAAGCGAAGCGGGCATTGAACTGGCCATCATCACCGGCCGAAAATCAGGCAGCGTTCGGGCCCGCGCGATCGAACTTGGCATCACGCGCGTATTCGACGGAGTTCGGGACAAAGCCAATGCGCTGCGCGAGCTGGCTCAGGTTTGCAAAGTTGAGCTCGACGCATTGGCCTTCCTGGGCGACGATTGGCCCGATCTGACCGCTCTGCAGATTGCCGGATTGGCCGCCGCTCCAGCCGATGCAGAGCCCGACGTTCGAGCGCTTTGCCACTGGGTGTCTAGCCGTCGGGGCGGACACGGTGCCGTGCGGGAATTCGCCGAGACCCTCCTGGAGTGGCGCGGCCAGCGCAGTGCGCTACTGGCGCATTATCGCGACGGCCACGGCCGCTCAGCCGGTTAGGCAGGATGAACGCAATGAACGCAATGACCGGGGTGCAAGCGATTAAGCGCCAGCCACAGGTCAATCTGGATTGGACGTGGCGCTTGCGCGAGCGGTTGCCGGTGATGGCCTCGATTGCGATGTTAATAATCCTGGCCGGAATGACGGGATTTTTGGCGCAGCGGGCTTCCCGCGAGCATCGATCCATGGTGCAAGCCAGTCACCCTGAGCGCCCCGACTGGTTCATCGAAGGGTTCAATCTGGTGCGACTCGGGCTGAGCGAACGGATCACCTGGCAAATCACTGCGCAGCGAATGCAGCATCGCCCACAAGATGATGCGGTTGAACTGGTGCAACCCGTCATCGTTCGCCTCGAGCCCGGCCGCCCAACCCTTGTGATTCGCGCACAAGAAGCCAAGGCTCTCGAAATGGGAGACGTCACCCACCTGCGTGGCCAAGTTGTGCTGACCCGCGCAGCCGACCGCGAAGGGCCCGCATTGAAGATCGAAACCGAGCGCCTCGACGTCCTCGCGGCCAAAGACCTCGCAAGGGCCGAGGGCCCGGTTCAGATCGAGCGCGGCGGATCAAACTTGACTGGGGTTGGATTGGAATTTGACAATGCCGCCCGACGCCTTCAGCTGCTCGCAGAGGTACGAGGCCATTGGGTCAGCCCCGCGCCTCGTCCTCTTTTGAAACGGTAAATACCTGCTCGTGAAACGCCTCCGATTTCTGCGAGTCGTCCCCGCCGTCATTTTGACGGCGGTACTGATGGTTCAGACCCCATTGCTGCGCGCAGAGCGGGCGGATCGTTCGCGGCCGCTTCAGATCGAGGCGGACCGGCTGGATTACGATGACCTCAATAAAGTCAATGTGTTCAACGGTCGAGTCTCGCTCAGCAAGGGATCACTGCTGATCCGGGCCGATAGGATCGTCCTGCGCGAAGAGCGTGACGGCACGCAAAGCGCCGTTGCGACCGGTCGCCTCGCGACTTTACGTCAGCGCCGTGACGCGAGTTCGGAAAGCTGGGTCGAGGGGCAGGGTGAACGCATTGAATGGGATAGCCGTACAGAGATCGCGATCTTCTCAGAGAAGGCGCAACTACGCCGTCTCGACGGCGCGCGTGTGGTCGATGATGTTCAGGGGGGACGAATCCGCTACAACACAGGCACGGAAGTTTACGAAGTGGACAGCGTCGGGGCCGCCACTACCCCCGATAACCCCAACGGTCGGGTGCGGGTGACCATCCAGCCGCGGGCCCAACGACCTGCCCGTGAGTAACCCGTGAGTCGCATCAGCCGGCTGCGCGCCACCCACCTGCGCAAGAGCTACCAGGGCCGGGAAGTCGTCCATGACGTCTCTCTCGAGGTCGCAAGCGGCGAAGTCGTTGGGTTGCTTGGCCCGAATGGCGCCGGAAAAACCACTTGTTTTTACATGATGGTCGGACTGGTGCCGTGCGACGACGGGCAAATCGAACTCGATGATCAACCGATCGGGCACTTGCCAATTCACCGGCGGGCTCGGATGGGTTTATCGTACCTGCCCCAAGAGCCCTCGGTTTTTCGCAAGCTCACGGTTGAAGAAAATATTGCAGCGGTCCTTGAACTGCAACCCGGCCCCGAGGGCCGTCGACTCGCGCCTGGGCCCCTGAGTCAGCGCCTAAATCAGTTATTGGACGACCTGCAGATTACGCACCTCCGAACCCACCGAGCGTTGTCCCTGTCGGGTGGCGAGCGGCGGCGCGTCGAGATCGCTCGTGCACTGGCCACCGAGCCGCGGTTTGTGTTGCTGGATGAACCATTCGCGGGAATCGATCCGATTGCCGTGATCGAAATTCAACGGATTGTTGGTTTTTTGAAAGATCGGGGAATCGGCGTCCTGATCACGGACCACAGCGTGCGGGAGACCTTGGGAATCTGTGACCGAGCGGTTATTATTAATTCCGGCACCGTTCTTGCTTACGGCCGCCCTGACGAAATCATCGCTGATGAGGGCGTTCGCCGCGTGTATCTGGGGGAACACTTTCGGATGTAAGGCACGAAGCTTCCGCAGGGCGTATCGTAAGCCAACTAGCGCCCGCTCTTTCGCCCTCTCATGAAGCAGTCGCTCCAGCTCAGGTTTTCGCAACATCTTGCGCTCACCCCGCAGTTACAGCAGTCGATCCGACTTCTGCAACTGTCGACGCTCGAACTCAACCAAGAGATCGAGCAGATGTTGGTCGACAACCCTATGCTCGAGCGTGCCGACAACCCGATGGACGGGATGTTGCGTCTGGATTCGCAGGCCTCGCCGATCTCCAACCCGCCAATTGCCTTAGGCACCGACTTAGGCGAACGCATCAGCAACCGCGACGAAGGCGGCGAAGGGAACAGCCCGACCGGGGCCAGCGAATTTGACCGCGAGAGCGGAACGGCCGGCACCGACGGGGCCGCGGCCGGGAACGATTCAGACGCGCGGGACGCCGATTCGGGCGGCAGCGACGGCGGGATTGACCAGGGACTCGATTGGGGCGCTGATCGCCGCAATCGCGATGACGACGACGATGACCGTGAAAGGCCTCAGGGCGCCGGCACCCGCCTCACGCTGGAAGCCCACCTGCTGCACCAACTGAGCGCCACGCGATGCAGCCCGCGTGACGCTGCGTTTGTGCATCTCCTGATCGGCGAACTCGATCAAAACGGCTGGCTGCGCACGTCGATCGAGTCATTGTTTGCCGACCTGATCGATCGACTCAAGACCCTTCAGCTGCGACTGTTCGATAACGGCGACTCCACGGCAGCTCAATCCACAGAACTACCAGCGCTCTTCAGGCTCTTGCTGACTTTTGCCCCTGCCGGCTGGAGCGCGCGCAATGCGCATGAGGCCAATGCCCTTTTAAATGAGCTCCTCGGTTCTGGGGATTTTGAGGATCACGAAGGCGAGCAAACGCTTGGCGAATTACAGTTAGCCGAAATGCAGGGTGGCCTAAATCTGCTGCGCAGCTTTGATCCGGCCGGAGTCGGCGCGCGCGATCTTGCCGATTGCCTGAGCCTGCAATTAAAGCGGCTGCCAAGGCGGCAATGGCCTTCGGTCGATGGCTGGGAGGCGGCCTGCGCGATCGCGCAAGATCACCTGCCGCTCCTGGCCGCGCGTGATTGGACGCGTCTCAAAAAAGCCCTGAATCTCAAAGACCACGAGGAAGACGAGCAGACTCTGCGCGACGCTCAAGCCCTCATCCGAACCCTGCAACCGCTGCCGGGGCAGGATTTCGATGGTGAAGAGGCGGCCTATGTCCTGCCTGACGTGATTGTGCGTCGCACCAAAGCCGGCTGGACCGCCGCGCTCAACCCCGACGTGATGCCGCGTCTACGGGTCAATGACCTCTACTCCCGCATCCTGCGCCGCAACAAGGGACCAAACAACCTGTCAATGCAGTTGCAGGAAGCACGCTGGCTGGTCAAGAATATTCATCAGCGTTTCGACACGATCCTGAGGGTCGCCCAGGCAATCGTAGAACGACAGCGCGAATTTTTTACCCATGGCGAAGTCGCCATGCGGCCACTGGTCCTGCGGGAGATAGCGGAAGTGCTGGGTCTTCACGAGTCCACCATCTCTCGGGTTACGACGCAAAAGTACATGCTGACCCCGACCGGCACGTTCGAGTTGAAGTACTTTTTCGGCAGCCATGTCGCCACCGACACGGGCGGCGCGGCATCGAGTACCGCCATTCGCGCGCTTCTTAAACAGCTCGTCGCGGCGGAAGACGTCCGGCAACCCTTGTCGGACAGCCGGCTGGCCGAGATGCTGGGCGAACAAGGCATTGTCGTGGCCCGACGAACGGTCGCAAAGTACCGGGAATCCCTGCGGATCCCTGCGGTCACCCAGCGCAAGGCGTTGTGATGCGGTCGCCGTTCTGCCACACTGATCCAGCCACATGTTGCCATCAGGCAGACGCCATTCGAGGGTCAGCCATCCCGGCCTGACCCCGTGCTAGCAGGAGGACCACCATGAACCTCGCCATGAGCGGACACCACGTCGCCGTCACCCCGGCACTGCGTCAATACATCACCGGCAAACTTGAACGAATTCGACGGCATTTTGATCAGGTGATCGATGTCAATGTCATTGTGTCCGTTGACAAGCTGGTCCAGAAGGCCGAGATCAACCTGCATGTTCCGGGTCGCGACCTTTTCGCCGAGTGTTCGGGCCCCGATCTTTATGCGGCCATTGACGAGTTGATCGACAAACTTGACCGGCAGGTAGCCAAGTACAAGGCCCAGCGGTTTGGCTTTGCCCATGAGGCCATAAAACATCAGGACGCTGTCGAAGCCGTTGGCTCGGAGTAGGCGGAGGCCGGCGATTTGTTGCGACGCAGCAACCTCGGTTTACAGGGTTCAGTCAGGGCGTTAACCTTGTTTTGAATGAGGCCGCCCTGATATGACCCAACTCGCCAGGCTGTTGTCGCCGTCGAACGTTCAACTAAACCTGCCTGCGTCAAGCAAGAAGCGCTTGTTTGAGCACGCCGCGCTGATGTTTGAGAACCATCAAGGGATGGAGCGTGGGCGGGTTTTTGACGCCCTGTTTGCGCGCGAACGCTTGGGTTCGACTGGGTTAGGCGACGGGGTTGCGATTCCCCATGGGCGGATCAAAGGTCTCCGGGAAGCGACCGCAGGCGTGATTCGCTGCGTAGAGCCGATCCCGTTCGACGCACCCGATGGCCTTCCGGTCCGCTTGTTGGTTTTCCTGCTGGTTCCCGAACAGTCAACCGAACAGCACCTGACGCTGCTTTCTGAGTTGGCTGAACTGATGTCCGACGCAAACGTTCGGGAATCGTTGATGACCCTGGACGACCCCCTCCAAGTCCACCATCTTCTCTCGGCCTGGGAACCCCAACCCCCGGCTGCCTGAACCGGGCTCGATGATGCCGCTCAGCTTTCAGAGGCTCATCGCCGCCAATCTCGAAACGCTCTTTTTGACGGAACTCAACGGGGGCGAAATCTCGGACAGCGAGATCACCACGGCGGACGCCTCCGATCTGGTGGGCCACCTCAACCTGATCCATCCAGACCGCATCCAGGTGATCGGGCCAGCCGAGCTCAAATGGTACGTCAACTGCTCGGTTGGCCGTCGTACGGCTGTGCTCAGCGAACTCGTTTCGGCGCGTCCACCGGCACTCATTCTTGCCGATCAGTTGACAGCGCCGGCCGATCTGCTGGCCTCTTGCAAAGCGGCTGGCATGGCGCTTTATGGCACACCGATGGCCGCCGCTCGTCTGATCGATTCGCTGCGTATTTGGCTGGCCAAAGCGCTGGCCAAAACCACCACGATGCACGGCGTCTTCATGGATGTTCTTGGGATGGGCGTCCTGATTTCCGGGGATTCGGGACTGGGCAAGAGCGAGCTTGGTCTGGAGCTAATTTCCCGTGGCCATGGTCTGGTGGCCGACGATGTAGTTGAGTTCTCGCGGGTCGGACCCGCGGCAATCGAAGGCCGCTGCCCCGCTTTATTGCGCAACATGCTCGAGGTACGCGGACTGGGCCTGCTGGATATTCGGACCATTTTTGGTGAGACCGCAGTCCGTCGACGGATGCGGCTCAAGTTGATCATGCACTTGGTTCGGCGAGGCGCACTCGACGGCGATTTTGAGCGAATGCCCCTCGAAGCCCAAACCCAGGAAGTGCTCGAAGTCCCGATCCGCAA
>RFVZ01000013.1 GCA_009922405.1 Betaproteobacteria bacterium | reverse complement strand
CAGCGTGGTGGCAAAAACCATCGTTGAAAGGGCCGTCTCAAGCCATGCGAGCTTGGCGGAGAAACCTGGATCGCTCGTGGCCCGCACGAGCCCTTCGGTGAGGTAAATCTGAATCACAAGGGAAAGTGCCTGAACCGATCGACGCTTGCCCTGCCAAAGCCCAGGCATCAGCATGAGGAGTGGGATGACCTTGAGGAAAAGCATGCTGCCGCCGGGTCGCAGTGGGGCAAGCCAGACTTCCCAAAGCAGGCCTAATAAAATCAGGGCGCCGACCCCTCCGACGGTTAAGTGGCGCAGCATCGCCATTAGCGGCGCCCGGAGGCCGTTGCAGCAGCAGCGGCAGCAGAGGACAGGGCGAGGGCGGTCTCACCAAGCCGGCGCCCCTGCGCATGTGCGAGTCGACGTTCGTCGGCGTCTAGCGTTGCGCTGTTATCTGAGCCGGCCACGTGAGAGGCGCCGTAGGGGGTTCCGCCCCGTTGGGTGCGAGAGAGTTCGGGGTTCGTGTATGGCAGGCCGACGATCAGCATGCCGTGATGCAACAGCGGCAGCATCATGCTGACCAGGGTCGTTTCTTGGCCGCCGTGCAGGCTACCCGTTGACGTAAACACGGCTGCAGGCTTGCCGGCCAAGCCGCCCGCCATCCACACAGGCGTCGTGGTGTCCAGAAAATGCTTTAGTGCGGAAGCCATGTTGCCAAAGCGGGTGGGCGAACCCAAGGCCAGGCCGATACATTCTTCGAGATCCCGCAATTCGGCGTATGGCGGCCCTTGTTCCGGGATTTCGGGCGCCACTGCGGCACAGACTGTCGACACATCGGGCACCGTGCGTAAACGGGCACCGAGGCCGGGAACCGATTCGATCCCTTCGGCGATGGCGTCGGCCAGACGGCGCGTTGAGCCGTTACGACTCCAGTAAAGGACCAGGATTTCTTGCATTCGGTGAAGGTAACATGGGCTCAGTAACATGGCCCCCGAGATGGGCTTACCCGCACGGACCGAATATCCAATGACCGATGCTTTTGCCAACCGCCCATCCGTCCTGGATGCGACGGCATTCTTGCGCTTGCTGTCGATGCGGGCTCGCGAAGCGCGGGTGGCCCAGACGGCCTCTAGCCTCGCTTTCTTGTCGCTACTGGCCGTAGTGCCGATGGTCGCAATCGCGTTTTCAGTGCTCACGATCCTGCCAGCGTTTGGTGACTTGCGTGGTTCCCTGCAAGCGTTTTTTGCCAGTCAACTGTTTCCCCCGGCCTTTAGCGAAACGGTGGTGCAGTACGTGAATCAATTCGCATCAAAGGCCGATAAGTTGTCAGTCGTTGGAATCTTTATTCTTTTTCTGACGGCCTTGTCGGCCCTGCGAACGATCGAGCGCACGCTCGACGGGATCTGGGGCGTTGCTGACCGCAGGCCATGGGCGCATAGGCTTGCACTTTATTGGACGATCATGACCCTGGGGCCGTTACTGGCCGGTGGCAGCGTAGCAATTCATTCTTATTTTTGGACTGTCACGCGGTCGCTCGGCCATAAGGGCGCAGTGGCGGCGAGCGCATGGACCGATATCGTTCCCTGGTTGATGACGACCGTTGCGGTCTCGCTGCTCTATCGTCTGTTGCCCAACACCCTCGTGCGCTGGCGCGATGCGCTTCTTGCGGGGGCGTTTGCTGGCCTTGCTCTTGAGTTTTTGAAGGGGGGCTTTGCGTGGTACGTCCGTCAGGTCGACAGTTTCACCGTGGTTTATGGGACCTTCGCCGCGTTGCCTGCGTTTTTGGTCTGGCTCTACACCCTGTGGTTGGTTGTTCTTGCCGGAGCCTTAGTAGCGGCGAACCTGCCGCGATGGGGCGTTGCTTCCAGGACTAGTGCGTCTGAATCTCCCGGTGCCCAATTCGCGCTCGCCCGCGAGGTCCTCATGGCGCTCACTGCATCGGCGAAAAGCTCTGGCCCGCCGAGAACTGCTGCGGCCTTGAAACCACTTTTTAACGGGGACGCGACATCGGCGTCGCTGGTGTCTCTCTTGCTCGAACGGGCTGGCTATCTGCGCCGCCTGGCGCCTACGGTGGGGTCAATGAATGTTGCGATCTGGGATGAGGTTTGGGTCCTGGTGCGGGACCCGTCGCAATTGACCCTTCGCCCGCTCTTTGAGTGGCTATGGTTGGGCGAACGGGCGGGGGCTGAGCATCGCCTGGCCGATCTCGCCCCGCTCGATCGATCGCTTGAAATCATCGCGGCGACACGGTCGCTGGCATAATCAAGTGTTCTGAATCGCCTTCGGATTGACCATGCTTGCTCGCACTCTGTACGACAAACTCTGGGACTCGCACGTCGTTCACCGCGCGGATGACGGCACGTGTTTGCTTTACATCGACCGCCATCTGGTGCATGAAGTCACCAGCCCGCAGGCTTTCGAAGGTCTAAAGCTTGCGGGGCGACCTCTCTGGCGCGGGTCTGCCAATCTGGCAGTGGTCGACCATAACGTGCCCACCACAGATCGTTCAGCGGGGGTCGCGGGTATCACGGACGAGATCGCCCGATTACAAGTCCAGACGCTCGATCACAATGCGCGTGCGCACCAGCTGACTTATTTTGATATCGCTGATCGGCGTCAGGGCATCGTCCATGTGATTGGCCCGGAGCAGGGCGCAACCCTGCCTGGCATGACGGTGGTTTGCGGCGACAGTCATACCAGCACGCACGGCGCGTTTGCTTGTTTGGCTTTCGGGATCGGAACCAGCGAGGTGGAGCATGTGCTCGGCACCCAAACTCTCGTTGCGCGGCCGATGAAGCGGATGCGAGTTCGCATTGAGGGCGTCGTTGGCCGCGGCGTTACTGCCAAGGACCTCGTGTTGGCAGTGATTGGACAGATCGGAACCGCTGGCGGAACCGGTTATGCCATCGAATTTGCTGGCAGTGCGGTTCGAGCCTTGTCGATGGAAGGTCGCATGACGATGTGCAACATGTCGATCGAGGCGGGTGCCCGCGCCGGCATGGTCGCAGTTGACGACACAACCATCGCTTACTTGCGCGGTCGCCCCATGGCGCCGCAGGGCGCGGAGTGGGATCAGGCCCTCGCGCTCTGGCGTGGATTGGTCAGCGATGACGATGCCTGTTTTGATGCTGAAGTCCTTCTTGATGCGGCAACGATCAAGCCCCAGGTGACCTGGGGAACGTCGCCCGAAATGGTGACGACGATTGATGGGCGCGTACCAGACCCTGATCGCGAGAAGGATGCGGGGCGGCGTGAAGGTTATGAGCGGGCCTTGCAGTACATGGGCCTCGTCCCCAACACACCAATTACCGACATCCGGATCGATCGGGTCTTTATCGGTTCTTGTACGAATTCACGAATAGAGGATTTGCGAGCGGCTGCATGGGTCGCGCGGGGTCGTCGCAAAGCGGATTCCGTTCGGCAGGTCCTGGTGGTCCCGGGTTCTGGCTTGGTGAAGGCGCAGGCCGAAGCCGAAGGGCTGGATCAGATTTTTCGAGATGCAGGCTTTGAGTGGCGTGAACCGGGTTGCTCGATGTGCCTCGCGATGAACGATGACCGGCTCGAGGCGGGGGAGCGGTGCGCCAGTACGAGTAACCGTAATTTCGAGGGGCGCCAGGGAACCGGGGGCCGCACCCATCTCGTGAGCCCAGCGATGGCGGCCGCGGCGGGCATTGCCGGGCATTTCGTCGACGTGCGCCAACTCGCCTGAATCAAAGGCCAGGAACAGGACCTAGACCATGGATCAATTTACCGTGCATCGCGGCTTGGTAGCCCCACTGGATCGTGCCAATGTCGATACCGATGCCATTATTCCGAAGCAGTTCTTAAAGTCGATCCATCGCACGGGTTTCGGCGTGAATTTGTTTGACGGTTGGCGGTATCTCGACAAAGGCGAGCCTGGTCAAGACTGCAGTCGGCGTCCGCTCAATCCGGAGTTCGTGCTTAATGAATCGCGTTACCGGGGCGCCAGCATTTTGTTGGCGCGCCGCAATTTTGGTTGTGGGTCAAGCCGCGAGCACGCGCCCTGGGCATTGCAGGACTATGGATTTCGCGCGGTCATCGCCCCCAGCTTTGCCGACATCTTTTTTAATAATTGTTTCAAGAATGGTCTGTTGCCGATCGTCCTGCCGGACTCAGCGGTTGACCGCTTGTTCGCCGACGCGGCCGTATTCCCCGGGTTCGAGTTGGTCATCGATTTGGGCGAGCAACGGGTTGTCTCCCCCGATGGGTCCATCGCCTTCTCGTTTGAGGTGGACTCGCACAGGCGCTGGTGTCTGATGAACGGCTTTGACGATATTGGTCTGACGTTGCGGCATGCGGACCTGATTCGGGAGTTCGAGGCGCGCCGACTTGCCGAACAGCCCTGGCTCGGGCGAACACTCGGTCCTTCGAATTAAAACGATAGGGAAATTGATGAAGATTGCGGTGCTTGCCGGCGACGGCATCGGGTCCGAGATCACAGCGCAGGCGCTGCGGGTTCTCGACGTGTTGGTTCGCGACGGATTACATGCCGAGATCGAGCATGGTCTGGTTGGGGGTGCCGCCGTAGATGCCGCCGGTGATCCGCTGCCGGAGGCGACCGAGCGGCTGTGCGCTGGTGCTGACGCGATCCTGTTTGGGGCAGTCGGTGGCCCACAATATGACGGTCTCCCTCGCGCTCAGCGCCCCGAGCAAGGGTTGCTGCGGTTGCGCAAACGTTTCGATCTGTTTGCCAATTTGCGTCCGGCGCTGGTCTACGACGAGTTAGCCCATGCGAGTCCACTCAAGCATGAACTCGTCCTCGGACTGGACCTGCTGATCGTTCGGGAACTGACCAGCGATATTTATTTTGGCCAGCCCCGCGGTATCCGGATCAACGAGGCCGGCGAGCGCGAGGGTTTCGACACAATGCGCTATACCGAAGGCGAGATCCGGCGGATTGCGCATTCGGCGTTTCAGGCGGCGCGAAAGCGCTCGGCGCGCGTGACCTCGATTGATAAAAGCAACGTGCTCGAGACCACCCAGCTTTGGAAGGACGTCGTGACCGAGGTGGGTCGTGAGTATCCCGATGTCACCCTGGTGCATATGCTCGTAGACAACGCCGCGATGCAACTGGTGCGTAATCCCCGACAGTTCGACGTCATTCTGGCCGGAAACATGTTTGGCGACATCCTGTCGGACGAGGCCTCGATGCTGACCGGCTCGATTGGTTTGCTGCCCAGTGCTTCGCTCAATGCAGAGGGCTTTGGCATGTACGAACCGATTCATGGTTCGGCCCCCGATATTGCCGGTCAGGATTTGGCGAATCCGCTTGCGACGATTCTTTCCTTGGCCATGATGTTGCGTTACTCGCTCGACCAGGCGGCGGCTGCGCTTCGGGTCGAACAGGCTGTGCGTTTGGTGCTGGCACGCGGCTTCAGAACGGGCGACATCGCGCAGGCGGGTGAGTCCACTGTTGGTTGTCGGGCGATGGGTGACGCAGTCGTTGCCGCATTAGGAGACTGAACGTGCTACGTGTTGGAATGGTGGGATGGCGTGGAATGGTTGGGTCGGTCCTGCTCGACCGGATGCAGTCCGAGGGGGACTTCGCACACATTGAACCCACCTTCTTCAGCACCTCCAATGCGGGGGGCGAAGCACCCGCACTGGGTCAGGCAGGCGGCGAATCGAAGCTTATGGATGCCGCCGATCTGACCGCGCTGGCTCGGATGGATGTGGTTCTGACCTGCCAGGGCGGGGACTGGACACAGGCGATTTATCCGCAGTTACGCGCGGCTGGCTGGCGAGGTATCTGGATTGATGCAGCATCTACCTTGCGGATGCGCGATCACGCACTGATCGTGTTGGATCCCGTTAACCGGGAGGTCATTGACGCGGGACTCAAAGCGGGTGTTCGCGATTTCATTGGCGGTAACTGCACCGTCTCTTTGATGATGATGGCGATGGGCGGATTGCTGCGTGCAGGGCACGTTGAGTGGATCAGCGCCATGACCTATCAGGCCGCATCGGGTGCGGGCGCTCAAAACATGCGCGAGCTGCTTCAGCAGATGGGCGTGTTGCACCGGTCTGTAGCCGCTGAGTTGGCGGATCCGTCGTCGGCAATTCTTGAGATCGACCGCAAGGTGACGGCGGCTATCCGCGGCACCGATCTGCCAACCCAACATTTCCGCGGCGTCCCTCTGGCCGGGTCATTGATTCCCTGGATCGATGTTCCGGTTGATCATGGCCAATCCAAGGAGGAGTGGAAGGGCGGGGCAGAGCTCAACAAGATCCTTGGTGGCCCGGCGTTTCGAAGCTCCGGGAGCATCCCGGTCGATGGGCTCTGTGTCCGGGTTGGCGCAATGCGCTGTCATTCGCAGGGGCTGACGATCAAGCTGCGTGAGGCCATTCCGATCGATGAGGTGAGCGGACTGTTGGCGGAGGGCAACAGCTGGGTCAAGGTTGTCCCCAACGAGCGCGAGCGTTCAGAGCGCGAGCTGACGCCGGCTGCTGTGACGGGTTCACTCCGGGTCCCGATCGGACGTCTGCATTCGCTCGCGATGGGCCCCGAATATCTCGGTGCATTTACCTGCGGTGATCAGTTGCTGTGGGGCGCGGCCGAGCCGCTGCGCCGGATGCTTCGAATCCTCGTTGAGCGTTGAATTTTTCGGGTTGTTTGTAACCGGTCCGGCCGGACCGTGGTGCTAGCCTTGTGGGCATGAAATTCATTTTTGCAATCTTGCTTGCGGCGATGCTGAGCAGGGCCGTGGCACAGGCGCCCGAAGGCACTTATCGGGTGCGTCCCGGTGAATCCCTGGCGGCGATTGCGAATGCGTTGGTTTTGCAGGAGACCGTGGCCGGTGCCGAGAAGCCGAGTGTTGCGCAGCGGATGGTCGCCATTTATCGGGCCAATCCAAAGGCATTCTCGGGGTCAATGAATCAGCTACTTGACGGGTCGGAGTTGCGGCTGCCCAGTGCTGCGGAGATTGCCGCTGTCAATCCGGCATTGGCCCGCCTCGAGCTCGCTGATCAAACCGCGGAATACTTGGCCTCAAAGCCGCGTTCGGCTGATTCGAGTTCGAACGACACGACTCAGGTCGCGCAAGCGTCCGAAGAACAAGTCATTGCCGGACTTCAAAAGGCCCTGCGACGCAAAGAGCGTGAGTTGGCCGCTCTCCGGATCGAGTTAGAGGCGCAGCGTGAGCCATTGCCGGCGCCAAACGCTGGATCTCTCGCGGTTGCTCCCGCCAGCGGCACCGATATGGCCAAGGCCGAGGCCAGGGCTGAGGCCAAGATCGAAGTCAAGGGAAAGCTGGGCGGAGGGGCCAGCGCGAGCGCTGCGCCGACCACAGCGGGGCAGGTTGCGCGGGGCGTCTTTTCGCCAGCTGGGCTGGCCGTCGCTGGTACGGTCGCGTTGTTGGGTGGATTTGGCTTGCTTTGGACCCTGCGAGGACGCGGCCAGGCTGTTAGCCGCTCAGCGGAATTCACCGATGTGACCGATGTGACCGATGTGACCGATGTGACCCATGTCCGGGCAGCCTCAAATTCGGTCGTTGAGGCCGAGGTGCTGCAGCGGATGCCCGATCTGTCGGGCTTCAGCGGTTTGGGCTCGGCGACGCCGCGGGTGCGTGATCCGAGCGCATGAAAATCGCACTCGGCCTTGCCTACGACGGTTCGCCCTACCAGGGCTGGCAAACGCAGCCCGGTGGTGGCGCGGTACAAGATTTTCTTCAGTCCGCGTTAGCTGAGGTTTCAGGTCACCCGGTGGCGACCATTTGTGCGGGTCGAACCGATGCTGGCGTCCATGCGACCGCCCAGGTCGTGCATTTTGAGACGACGGTCGATCGCCCGCTGACGGCCTGGGTGCGGGGGGCGAACGCGCATTTGCCCGGTGAAATTGCGGTGCAATGGGCGCGAGTCGTCGAGCCGCATTTCCATGCCCGCTACTCGGCTCGGGCGCGCAGTTATCGCTATCTGATTCTGCGCTCGCCGGTTCGTCAGCCCTTGTGGCGTTCGCAGGCGGCCTGGGTCTTTCGGCCTCTCGACCTTGAGTTGATGAGATCTGCGGCTGCGCGTCTGGTCGGAGAGCATGATTTCTCTGCGTTTCGGGCAGCGGCTTGTCAGGCTGCGACACCGGTGCGCCAGGTCTATGACTTAACGATCGCTGAGCGAGATGCCTTTCTCGCCATCTCGATTCGGGCGAATGCGTTCCTGCACCACATGGTCCGTAACCTTGTCGGTGCACTGGTCGAGGTTGGTTTGGGGCGTCGATCTCCCGCCTGGATCGATGAGTTGCTGAGCCTTCGCGATCGGCGTCTTTCGGCTCGAACCTTCCCCGCTTGTGGTCTGACCTTGGTCGGGGTTGACTATGCGCCGGAATATGCTTTGCCACGCCCTGGTGCGACTGCCCTGGGTCCTTGGTAGCTTGGAGAGTGTGGTGCGCACGCGTGTGAAGTTTTGTGGATTGGTCGAGTCAGCCGATCTTGACTGCGCAGTTCGTCTGGGCGTCGATGCGATCGGTTTTGTGTTGTGGCCTCGCAGTCCGAGGGCGCTGACTGTTGAACAGGCGGCCGCGTTACGGCGTCGGCTGCCCAGTTGGGTGCTGGCGGTGGGCCTGGTGGTGAATGCAAGTCCCCCGGAGGTCGCGGATGCGGTGAGTGGCATCGGCCTTGACGTCGTTCAATTTCATGGCGATGAAGCACCCCAAGAATGCGGCCTGTCGCCAATCCCCTGGTGGCGAGCGGTTCGGATGCGTTCTGCGGATGATTTGGCACACGCCCTCGACCAGTATCCACAGGCCGAGGCACTGGTTCTGGATGCCTTCTCCGATTCCTATGGTGGGAGCGGTCACTCGTTCGATTGGAACTGGGTGAGGGTCGATTCAGAGTCGGCGGCCAAAGGTTTCGGGCCAGCACGGATTCTTTCTGGCGGTTTAAACGCGGGGAACGTGCGCGATGCGATTGGCAAGGTGCGCCCGGATTGGGTCGACGTTTCCAGTGGAATTCAGGTCGAGGGCGCGCCGCGCCGGAAATCAGAGTCGCGAATGCAGGACTTTATGTCCCAGGTGCGTGCTGCAGATTGTGCGGCAGATTGCGCGGTACCCTTGGGGTCGCAGCAAATTGCTTTAAGTGACGATTGATGTGTGAACTATGAAACTTTATGACTTTCCCGATGCACTCGGGCATTTTGGCCCCTACGGTGGCAGCTTCGTTTCCGAGACCCTGACTCATGCACTGGACGAGTTGCGGGCGGCATATGCCCGCTACAAGGACGACCCGGAGTTTGTTGCAGAGTTTCATCACGAGCTTGCGCACTTTGTAGGTCGTCCCAGTCCGCTGTATCACGCCAAGCGATGGTCTGAACAACTCGGCGGCGCGCAGATCTTGTTCAAACGCGAGGACCTTAATCACACCGGTGCGCACAAGGTCAACAATACGATCGGGCAGGCTATGCTGGCACGCCGGATGGGCAAGCCGCGGGTGATTGCCGAGACGGGCGCTGGCCAGCACGGGGTGGCGACGGCCACCATTGCGGCCCGCTATGGCATGCGTTGTGTCGTCTATATGGGCTCGACGGACGTTGCGCGGCAGGCGGCCAATGTTTACCGGATGAAGCTGCTCGGGGCCACTGTCGTGCCAGTCGAAAGCGGCAGCAAGACACTTAAAGACGCGCTCAACGAGGCGATGCGCGATTGGGTCACGAACGTCGAAGATACCTTCTACATTATCGGTACGGTCGCCGGTCCACACCCCTATCCGATGATGGTCCGCGATTTTCAATCGGTGATTGGGCGTGAGTGTCTGACCCAAATGCCGGAGCGCTTCGGGCGCCAGCCTGATGTGGTGGTCGCTTGCGTCGGGGGCGGATCGAATGCGATCGGGATCATGCATCCGTACATTGATGTCCCAGGTGTGCGTCTGGTCGGCGTCGAGGCTGCAGGGGAGGGGGTCGAGACTGGCCGCCATTCAGCCTCGCTTTCCGCGGGGACGCCGGGCGTTTTGCATGGCAACCGAACCTATCTGCTGCAGGACGAGGATGGCCAGATTCTGGATACGCATAGTGTGTCGGCCGGACTTGATTACCCAGGAGTGGGCCCTGAGCACTCGTGGCTCAAGGACAGCGGGCGGGCGGAGTACGTCGCTGTGACGGACGCCGATGCATTGAAGGCCTTTCATGAATGTTGTCAGATCGAAGGCATCATTCCAGCACTTGAAACGGCGCATGCCATTGCATACGCTACTCAGTTGGCGCCGACCATGCCCAGTGATGCCTTGATCCTGGTCAATCTCTCGGGGCGTGGCGACAAGGACATGCATACCGTTGCCTCGGTATCGGGGATGGCCCTATGACCGATCAAACCATTCCCATCCCCAGTCCCAACGCGACCCACCGGATTTCGGAACGCTTTCGTCAGCTGCGTGCGGCTGGTAAGCGGGCACTGATCCCTTACGCGGTGGCTGGACACCCGACGCATGATTCGACCCTTGCGACCATGCATGCGATGGTCGACGGGGGCGCCGATATCATCGAGCTCGGCGTGCCTTTTTCAGACCCGATGGCCGATGGGCCGGTGATTCAGCGGGCGACCGAGGCCGCTCTGGCCAATGGCACCCGACTGCGCGATGTGTTGGCTGCCGTGACGCGCTTTCGGCAGACCGATTCGCAGACCCCAGTAGTCTTGATGGGTTATCTGAATCCAATCGAGCGGATGGGTACTCAAGCCTTCGCGAAGGCTGCCGAGGCCGCCGGGGTGGATGGTGTCTTGGTGGTTGATCTTCCGCCCGAAGAGGCCGATGAACTCGTCCCAGTCTGGCGGACGCACGGCATTGCCCCGATTTTTTTGCTCGCCCCCACATCGACGCCCGATCGAATCGCTGCGGTTGCGAAAGCGGCTTCGGGCTATGTGTATTACGTGTCCCTGAATGGTGTAACTGGGGCTGCGCTGATCGATCTCGATGCGGTCCTTGCCCGAGTGGAACAGATTCAGGCCGTCACCGGTTTGCCGGTGGGGGTTGGTTTCGGGATTCGAGATGCGGCAACGGCCAAGGCGATTGCCGCCCGCGCCGATGCGATCGTTATTGGATCTAAGTTAATTCAAATCATTGAAGACGGTCCGGTGGCGCACGCACCGGCTCGGGTGACGCAGTTCCTGAGCACGATTCGCCAGGCCATCGACACGCATTGAGGAGTCCGCGATGAGTTGGATCGAAAAGCTTTTACCTCCCCGAATCAATCGTGCACCTGTTGATGGGCATCGGCGGTCCGTGCCGGAAGGGCTATGGATCAAGTGTCCATCGTGCGACGCGACTCTTTACCGAACCGACCTCGAAGCAAACCAGTCGGTTTGTCCCAAGTGCAGTCACCATTTGCGGATCTCGGCGCGGGCGCGCCTCGATGGACTGCTGGATGCCGAGGGACGCTTCGAGATCGGACAGGAAGTGGTCCCAGTCGATGCTTTGAAATTTCGCGATAGTCGTAAATATCCGGATCGTCTTCAGGAAGCGATGGAAGAGACCGGTGAGACCGACGCGCTAGTGGTCATGGGTGGGGCGATTCACACCATTCCTTTGATCGCCGCAGCGTTCGAGTTCGCTTTCATGGGGGGCTCGATGGGTTCAGTGGTCGGCGAGCGCTTTGTGCGTGGAGTCCACGCTGCAATCGATCAAAAAGTTCCGTTTGTTTCGATTTCGGCCAGCGGTGGTGCGCGCATGCAGGAGGGTTTACTTTCCCTTATGCAGATGAGCAAGACCACCGCCGCGCTGGCCCAGTTGGCCGAAGCGAAACTGCCATACGTCTCGGTGTTGACCGATCCCACAATGGGCGGCGTTTCTGCGAGTTTTTGCTTCCTGGGAGATGTGGTGCTTGCGGAACCAAAGGCATTGATTGGTTTTGCCGGCCCGCGAGTGATCGAACAGACCGTCCGTGAAACGCTGCCAGAGGGCTTTCAGCGGGCTGAGTTTCTCTTGGAGAAAGGGGCAGTGGACGCCATCGTTGATCGTCGTGAGATGCGCGAGGAAGTCGCGCGTTTGCTCGCGCTCCTGATGCGCCAACCTAGCGACGCCGTTGTCTGAGTTAACCCCCTCGGGGGCGGCCGAGGCCGAGGCTGGGTCAGAATTTGCTTCCTGGCTGCAGCGCCTCGAAGCGCTCGATCCGACAAGGATCCGACTCGGCCTCGAGCGCGTTGCCGCGGTCGCAGAGACCTTGGGACTTGGGCGGCCAGCGCCGACCGTGATCACGGTAGCGGGCACCAACGGAAAGGGCTCGACCTGCGCCATGCTCGAGGCGATCCTTCGCGCTGCCGGGTTCCGCACGGGGCTCTATACCAGTCCCCATCTGCTGCGTTTTGAGGAGCGCGCCCGGATCAATGGCGTCTCGGTGTCACCAGAGTCCTTCGTTGAGCAATTCGAAGCAGTCGATGCCGCAGCGCTCGCCACACAGGATGGCACTGCGCTGACCTACTTTGAATTCACGACCCTTGCGATTTTGCGGCTCTTTGAGCAGGCCGAACTCGATGTGGCAATTCTCGAGGTGGGTCTTGGAGGCCGTTTAGATGCGGTCAACTGGGTCGACGCAGATTGTGCGATCGTGACTTGCGTTGATATTGATCATGCGGCGCTTCTTGGGCCAGATCGAGAGTCGATTGGATTCGAAAAGGCCGCTGTTTTTCGTAGCGGGCGGCCGGCGATCGTGGCGGATCCGGTTCCGCCAAAGTCCGTGATTGACTATGCGCGTCAGATCGGCGCCGATCTCTGGCAGTTCGGCCAGGATTTCAACTATGCCGGCGATCGTCAGCAGTGGGGCTATGGTGGGCGGGTCTTGCGGCGTAATAGCCTTGCTTATCCGGCGCTGCGCGGTGCCAATCAGTTAATCAATGCGTCGGCAGCTCTGGCCGCCCTCGAATCACTGCGCGATCGCTTGCCGGTTCCGGTTCAGGCCATTCGTGAGGGCCTGGCCTGTGTTGAACTGCCCGGGCGATTCCAGGTGCTGCCCGGGCGTCCGACTGTCGTGCTTGACGTTGGCCATAACCCCCATGCGGCGGCACATCTGGCGGCCAATCTCGACCAGATGGGATACCACCCGTTCACCTGGGCTGTGTTTGGGATGTTGAAGGACAAGGACGTCGATGGCGTAATCCGCGCTTTGGCGAGCCGGGTCGATCACTGGATACCCGTCGACCTTCCGGGGCCCCGAGGTGCCAGTGCGGAATGGTTGACCGAGCGCCTCCAAGCGGTGGGCGTCAGTGCCGGTTCCGATCGAAGTATCGAAGCTCAACCCAGTCCGCGTGAGGGGTTGAGCGCGGCCCGACTGCGGGCAGGACCGGATGATAGAATTCTCGTCTTGGGGTCGTTCTTAACGGTTGCAGACGTGATTTCGGATCGACCCTAGCATCCCGTTCCCAGGTCTTGAACCCGAGTAATGTCCGAACGTAAGACCCCTGTTGGAGAGGCTGAAGACCCTGGGCTGCTTCAAAAGAAGCGCGCACGCCGCCGTCTGATCGGGGCGGTGACATTCGCTGTGGTGACTTCCCTGGTCCTGTCGTTCGCACTCGATCAAGAGCCGAGACCACTGCGGGAAGACCTTGTGCTGAAAATGCCTGCGCGTGAAGCCGGTGACTCCAGGACGGTTGGCGGTTCAAGCGACCGGGAGGCCGCGCTCGTCCCACCGCCCGATGATGGCCCCGAACCGGCCGGTGTCGCTCGCCCGTCAAAGGGAGATTCCCGTCCGTCGCAAAGCACTGCGTCGCAGGCAGCGCCTTTACCGCCGGCAGTCGCCGCGCCACCCACTGCCACTCCTTCTGTTGTTACGCCTCCCGCTGTGACCCCTCCTGCCACGGCTGCAATTGCTGGCGGGCCATCTGCGCAGGGCAACTCCAACGCGGGAGCTGTGATCGACTCCAGCGTTAATCCACCGCAGGTGATCACGCCGCCAAGTTCCACTTTGCCCTCCGTATTTGCCCCGTTTCCAGATGCCCCCCCGCCACCGCCCGTGAAAAGCGGGAAGGTCGAACCCAAGGCTGAATCGAAGCCCGAGCCCAAGCCGAAGCCAGAGCCGAAGGCGGAAAAAAAGCCCGAAGCGAAGCCTGAGAAGAGGCCCGAACCGAAGCCCGAGAAAAAACCTGAGCCAAAGTCTGAAAAGAGGCCCGAGCCTAAGCCCGAATCGAAGCGTGAGACCGGTGCGGCGTCTGGTTCCGGATCGGGTAATGATGCCGACGGAGATGATGCGATCGCACGGATTGCGAAGTCCCGAGCGGCGCAGGAAAGCGGTACTGGCCGACCCGCCCCTTCGGGTGCGCCTGCGAAGTCAGGGCCGTATCGACTCCAGGTCGGTGCTTTCAGCTCAGCGTCGTCGGCCGACCTGGCGATTGCAAAGCTCAAAGCCGCCGGGTTTTCTGCGTCGCGAGAAACCGTTCGAGGTTCTGGGGGGACGGAACTCATTCGCGTTCGGACTGGGGCGTATCCCGATCGCGGGGCAGCTCAACGAGCCCACGATGCGCTGCAGGCGCGGGGGGTGAGTACGACGGTGATCGCGCCTTGATCGAACGATGATCGATCTTAGCCAGTTCACTGCCTGGGATTGGCTGGTCGTGCTGATCGCCATGACCTCCGTCATTTTTGGCTTTTGGCGCGGGCTCGTGCGCACCGCGGCTGGATTGCTGGCGTGGGTCGGCGCATTCTTTTTGGCGCCATTGGGTGTCACGGTGCTTGCACCGGTTTTTGGGGGCGTGCCCTCCTGGGTTTTGCTGGCGCTGGGTTTTCTGCTCGGGTTCGTCGTGATCCAGTTAGGCGGAGCTTTGCTGGCGCGCTTGGTTCAGGGGGTGGGGCTTGGCGGGGTCGACCGCTTGCTCGGTGCGGTTCTGGGCCTGGCGCGCGCCTTGGCGATTGCGGCCTTGCTGGCGACGGCGGGCGTTGCATTGGGACTTGACCGCTCGCCTTCCTGGCAGGACGCACGCTGCAGGCCCTTACTCGAAGAACTGATTGATCTCGTTTACGGTCGCTTGGGTGACCGACTGCCGCGTCGATCTCCGGAGCCACGTCCTGTCTCTAATTCGACGGATGCGGATCGTGACGGCATGATGACGATCCGTTGAATCCCCACGGTTTCGATTGTTGCGCATGTTTGCGCATGGTTGTGAATACTTAGGACTGACTCTTCATGTGCGGCATCCTCGGCATCGTTGCCAAGACCCCGGTTAATCAGGTGCTGTATGACGGCTTGCTGCTTCTCCAGCACCGTGGCCAGGATGCGGCCGGCATCGCGACATCGCAGGGGCATTCCTTTCATATGCACAAGGCAAATGGCCTTGTGCGCGATGTATTTCGTACTCGCAATATGCGTTCATTGCCCGGAACGACTGGTATTGCCCATGTGCGCTACCCGACAGCGGGCAACGCGTCGAATTCTGAAGAAGCGCAACCGTTTTACGTCAACGCACCGTTTGGGTTGCTGCTAGCCCATAACGGCAATTTGATTAACGGTGCCGAACTCAAGCAAGAGATGTTTCTGCGCGATCGTCGGCACGTCAATACCGACAGTGATTCGGAAGTCTTGCTGAACGTGCTCGCACATGAATTACAGGCATCCAGTCAGGCGATTACGCCCGACCCAGAGACCGTGTTTGGTGCGGTAGAACGCCTTCATCAGAGGGTCCGCGGGGCCTATGCCTGTGTGGTACAGATTGCAGGGCTCGGGTTGCTTGCCTTTCGCGATCCGTTTGGAATTCGCCCGCTCTGCTACGGTACGGCCGAGACCGCGACGGGAACCGACTATTTGGTGGCGAGTGAGTCGGCGGCGCTCGAGGGCCTCGGTTTTCGCTTCGAGCGCGATATTGCTCCCGGCGAAGCCGTTCTGATTGACCTTGATGGCCGTCTGCATACCCGTAACTGCGCCGCGAAGGCCGTGCTAAATCCTTGTATTTTTGAGTACGTTTATTTTGCGCGGCCAGATTCGATGATTGACGGTGCGTCCGTGTATGCCACCCGGTTGAAGATGGGGGAGTACCTAGCGCGCCGGGTTGAGAACGAGCTTCGGCTCGGTGACATTGATGTGGTGATGCCGATCCCCGAAACCTCGCGGCCTGCCGCGATGCAACTCGCAATGAAGCTGGGCATTGACTATCGTGAAGGTTTTTTGAAGAATCGCTATGTCGGGCGCACGTTCATCATGCCGGGGCAGTTCACCCGCAAGAAAAGTGTTCGGCAGAAGTTGAACGCGATGAGTGTCGAGTTTCGCGGCAAGAATGTGCTTCTGGTCGATGATTCGATCGTGCGCGGGACGACCTCGCAGGAGATTGTCCAGATGGCTCGTGATGCCGGCGCCAATCGGGTCTATTTTGCCTCGGCAGCTCCGCCGGTCCGCTTTCCCAATGTGTATGGCATTGATATGCCTACCCGAGATGAGTTGATCGCGCATGATCGCGACCAGGACGGCGTGCGTCGTGCGATCGGTGCCGACGCACTTGTTTACCAGAGCGTCGCCGATCTCGCCAAGTCGGTGCAGGAGATCAATCCCCAAATCGAGCGGTTTGATTCCAGTTGTTTTGACGGGATCTATGTGACCGGTGATGTCAGCACAAGTTATCTTGATCGTATTGAGACCCACCGCCAGGCACACAGTGCGGGTCGTTCAGGTCAGGATGACGAGTCCGATCGTGGGCGCCTTGACCTGCAAGCACCGGCCGAGGCTTAAATGATCATGGCAAGGAAGACCGTATGAAGCATCTCGATCCAGATCTGTCCTTTGAAACCCGATCTGTTCGGGCGGGTTCGATGCGCAGCGCATTTGGTGAGCATTCAGAGGCGATTTTTCTGACTTCGAGTTTTGTCTGTGATAACGCTGCGCAGGCAGCGGCTGTGTTTTCGGGCGATGTCGAGGGCTTCGTTTACTCGAGGGCCGGTAATCCGACGAACGCCATGTTTGAGGCGCGCCTGGCGTCACTTGAGGGCGGGGAGGCTTGCATTAGTGCGGCGTCCGGCATGGCAGCGATCCAGTCGACGGTCATGGCTTTGGCTGCGGCCGGTGATCATCTGGTGGTTTCGACTTCGGTCTTCGGTGCGACCGTGCAACTTTTCACCTCGATCTTGCCCCGCTTTGGGATTGAGACGACGTGGGTGCCTCTGACCGATCCAGCAGCTTGGGCTGCGGCGATTCGACCGAACACCAAGATGCTGTTCCTCGAGACGCCTTCGAACCCCTTAATGGAAGTGGCCGATCTTCCCGCCTTGTCGAAGGTGGCTCGCGCCGCAGGGGTCCCGTTGGTGGTTGATAACTGTATCTGTACCCCCGCGCTGCAGCGCCCGCTCGAACAGGGCGCGGATATCGTGATTCATTCAGCGACTAAATATCTGGATGGTCAAGGCCGTGTCCTGGGCGGAGCGGTCGTCGGTTCGAAGGATTTCATCGACGCTCGCTTGCGACCGATGATGCGCACTACCGGCGCCGTGCTTTCGCCGTTCAACGCTTGGGTCCTGCTGCGCGGGATGGAGACAGTTTCCTTGCGGGTACTCCAGCAGTCAGCCAATGCGCTTGCTCTCGCTCGCTTGCTTGAGGCCCATCCCCAAGTCGAGCGGGTTTATTACCCCGGTTGCGAAAGTCACCCCCAGTTTGAGTTGGCCGCCCGACAACAGTCTGCCGGCGGCGCTGTGCTTTCGTTTTCCCTGCGCGTCGATCCCGACATGCTGGGTTCGGCGGGCGATGCGCCGACGGACACCCCCGCTGGTGGTCAGGCGGGCGTATTTTTGAATCGACGGGAGGCGCGATTACGAGAGCACGCCTGGCGGTTGATTGACGCCTGTGAGCTGGTTTCGATCACGGCCAATCTGGGCGATACGCGGAGCACGATTACGCACCCAGCGACGACGACACATGGGCGGATCACGCCAGCCGCGCGCGCTGCCGCAGGCATTGGTCAAGGGTTGATGCGGGTTGCCGTCGGCCTGGAAGACCCGCTGGATTTGTACCGCGATCTACAGCGCGGTCTGCCTCGGCCGAAACCACTCGCTTAGGATCGGCCAGAGGGCGATCAGGAGGGCGAGTCCAAGCAGGCTCGCGCTGATGGTCGAGGCGGTCAGCCCACTCCACTGACCCTGACTAATCGCTAGCGCTCGGCGCAACTGTCCCTCTGCCAAGGGGCCTAGGATGAGCCCGATCACGGCGGGTGCGAGAGGCCATCCTGATCGACGCATTCCGTAGCCGACCAGGCCGGCGCCCAACAGTAACCACAGATCGAAGGCCGATTGGCGCATGCCGTAAGTGCCGAGCATGGCGAAAACGACAATACCGGCGTAGAGCCAGCGTTTTGGAATCGCCAGCAATCTGACCCACAAGCCCACCAGCGGCAGGTTAAGCGCCAATAAGACAATGTTGCCCACCAGAAGACTGGCAATCAGCCCCCAAACCAGTTCGGGTTGGGTGACGAAAAGTAATGGCCCCGGTTGCAGACCATATTGCTGAAACCCTGCGAGCATCATGGCGGCGGTGGCGGATACGGGTAATCCAAGCGCTAGCATCGGGACCAGGGCTGCGGTGACACCCGCATTGTTTGCCGCCTCGGGTCCGGCGACCCCCTCGATGGCTCCGTGACCGAAGGCTTCCGGATTTTTGGAGAGGCGCTTTTCCACCGCATAGCTGAGGAAGGTCGGGATTTCAACCCCACCGGCCGGAATACATCCGAAGGGAAATCCGATCGCCGTTCCGCGCAGCCAGGCCGGCCATGACCGTCGCCAGTCGTCCGCGGTCATGCGCACCCGGCCGGTTTGCAAAATGGACTCTTCTTCGTCTTCATGGACGGCGGCATAGAGCGTTTCGCCGATTGCGAATAATCCCATCGCGATCAACGTGACTTCGATGCCGTCAAAAAGTTCTGGGATACCCATCGCCAGTCTGGGTTGACCCGTTTGCCCGTCGATGCCGACCAGTCCGGTCGCGATCCCTGCGATGAGGGCGCCAGCCCCCTTGAGTCGGTCCTTGCCCAGAGTGACGGTCACGGTCACAAACGCAAGTGCCAGGAGCGCAAAATATTCAGCGGGTCCGAACAACAATGCGATTTCGACGACCCACGGGGCGAGCAGTGCCACGATGGCGGTTGCCAGCAGACCCGCCACAAACGAGCCAATGGCGGCGGTTGCGAGCGCGGGGCCGGCCCGACCAGCCCGGGCCATTCGGTTGCCTTCGAGTGAGGTCACGATCGAACCGGATTCTCCGGGTGTGTTGAGCAGGATTGCCGTGGTGGAGCCCCCGTACATGGCGCCGTAGTAGACCCCGGCGAACATGATCATCGCTCCGGTCGGTTCGAGTTTGGCGGTCAGTGGCAGCAGCAACGCGAGTGTCACCGCAGGACCCACACCGGGCAGCACACCGACGGCGGTGCCCAGCAGGCAACCCAGAAAAGCGTAGAGCAGATTGTCCGGTGCAATCGCAACCAAAAGACCGTTGGCTAGTGCGTGGAGGGCGGTCAGTGTGACCGAACTATCCATTCGAGTTGATGCCTGGTGGGTTGGGTTTGATCAGGCGCCGGGGAGGGCGCTGAGCCATCCGGCGGGCAGACGAAGGCCGAGGCCAACGGTGAATAAAAACCAGGTCGTGAGCGCGAAGGGAATAGCCACTGCAAAATCGGCCAGAAGGGTGCGTCCACTGCGGCCGTTGGTGTTGGTGGCGTCGCTCTTAGTGGCGACGCTGCCGGTGGTTGACTGGCGCGGAAACGCCTGGGCTGCGAGGACGAATGCGACGGTCATCGCAGGCACAAAGCCGACACGTTCGATACCGAGGGCGCCGATGGCGACGGCGGCAAGTAGCCATCCGAGCGCATGGATACGGGGGGGCTGCAATGCCGCATCCGCGTGTGCCGCATGGGCTCGCCAGACGCCAAGCGCAAGCAGCGGTGCAATCAACAACATGAGGGCGCCGATCACCGTCGGGAAAAAGCTCGGGCCCACTGGCGAGTAGCCACCCGCTGCGGCAATTCCCTGGGCCTGCAGGACGACGAAAAGTCCGCCCCCGCCGAGGGCGATTGGCATTGCGAGGTCGGCTACGAGTGCGCGGGGTGTTCCCGGAGCACTCACTTTTTGGCCAGGCCGAGCGAGTCGACGATGGCGCCAACCCGTTTTTGCTCGGCCGTGACGAACGGGCCGAATTCCTTGCCGGATTGATGGAACTCAAGCCATTCCAGTTTGTCGAGCGCTTGTTTCCAGGACGGCGTTTTGACAGCAGCATCGACGGCCCGCATCAACGCGTCGCGCTGGGCCTCGGTAATGTCGGGTCCGGCAAAGACGCCGCGCCAGTTCACCAG
>RFVZ01000120.1 GCA_009922405.1 Betaproteobacteria bacterium | reverse complement strand
GCAACCCCCGCGCCGATGAGACCTACCGAAACCCCTGGATACTCGGGGTCCTGGGCAAGGGTACGGAGTAACACGGCATTCCGGCGCCTGATCATCATCTTTGTCACCAATGGCGTCGCTGCAGCGATCCCCGCCACGCTCCTTTTGTTCTTTGTGCGCGACGTGCTGCACGCGGAGGAACTGACCCCAGTTTTTTTGGCGACCTATTTTTTGGCGGGTGCGTTGGGCATGCCAATCTGGGTTGTCGTGGCCCGCCAAATCGGTCTGCGCCTCGCCTGGCTTGCCGGGATGGGACTTTCCGTGGCGGGTTTCGCCTGGGCACTCGGTCTCGGTTCCGGCGATGTCTGGGCATTTGGTGCGGTCTGTTTTGTGACGGGGTTCGCACTCGGCGCTGATCTGGCGATCCCAGGTGCCCTACTCGCCCAAGTGATTGCCGACCACGGCGATCGCGGCCCGGCCAGCGGCGCCTATGTGGGCCTCTGGAACCTTGCGACCAAAGCAACCCTCGCCATTGCCGCAGGTGTCGCATTGCCGTTGCTCGACCTGTCCGGCTACCAACCGGGCCAAGCCGGCGGGGAAATCGCCCTCTCACTCGTCTATGCAGCGGTACCCTGCGGCCTCAAACTCCTGGCGTGTGCGATGCTTGGCTTGATCCCGCCCGAACCCCAAGTCGTGCTTGTGAGACAGACCCATGTCGCTTAACGGACTGTTTGGACCCCTGAACCCCCCCATCAAAGAGTGGCGGAATCAGCGGGTCTGGCTAGTCGGCGCCTCCAGCGGCATCGGCGCAGCACTCGCGCGCGAACTCGCCCGTCGCGGCGCTCGAATCGCCGTCTCAGCGCGCCGTGAACAATCCTTGCACGATGTCCTCGACGAGGTCGGTGGCGGTCCGGATCAACGCCCGGATCAACGACCTTTTGATGCGCTGGTTCTGCCGCTGGACGTCACGAATGCAGGCGCGCTCGCAGCGGCCCGTGACGCGATCGTTGCGGCATGGGGTGGCGTCGACGTCGTGATCTGGCTCGCAGCCCTCTGGGTGCCGATGCGCGCCGATAATTTTGACCTCGCGGCCGCCCGCCGCACGATCGAAATAAACCAAATTGGCGCCCTCAACCTGCTCGCTGCGGTTTTGCCAGTCTTGCTTGATCAAGGCCGCGGACAGTTGGTCTTGACGGCCAGCGTCGCGGGTTGGGGCGGCATGCCCAAAGCGCTCGCTTACGGCCAGACCAAGGCCGCTCTGAACCACTTGGCCGAAACCCTCTGGATCGATCTCAACCCCCGCGGCATTGGAGTGGCCGTGGTCAATCCGGGGTTTGTCGATACGCCTGCAACCGCGACCAATACGTTCACGATGCCGGCACTGATCAGCGCGGACGAAGCAGCGCTCAGAATTTTGGCGGGAATTAGCGCCGGGGAGTTCAACATCCATTTCCCTCGTCGTTTCACGGGCGTTCTGAAGTTCTTGCGTTTGCTCCCGATTCGATGTTGGTTTGCGGTGATTCGCCGCACCACTGGCCTGTAACCATCGTTGGATCGAGGATCTGATGAAGCCCCCATTCGACCCGATCGATCATCCCGTGATCCCAATCCAGAGAATCGCGCGTCTATTCAGTATGATCTCGCCAGCCGATATCCCGCACCTCGCCGACTACTACTGCGAGGACGCCGAGTTTGTGGATCCTTTCAATGCAGTCCACGGGATTGCTCCGATCCAACAAATCTTCAAGCACATGTTCGAACGTCTGGAGAATCCCCGCTTCGAGGTGCTCACTGCCATTGGCGATGCAGACCAGGCCATGCTGACCTGGGACTTCAGGTTTCGCTTCCGCAACAACTGGCTGCAGCGCCCGACCGACTCAGATCAACGCATCCACGGGGCAACCCGTCTGGTTTTTGCGCCCAACGGCCGGGTCAGTCTGCACCGCGACTACTGGGATGCCGCCGCCGAGTTCTATGAACAACTCCCATTGATCGGGCCCGTGATGCGACGTCTGCGTAGGGCGGGAGCAGCTCCGATCCCACCCTGTTATCCTTGAGGGTGCGTCAATCCCCCAACGTAGATGGCCCACTGTCATGCTTTACCCAGATCTGTTCAAATCCTTTGAGCGCGTGCGTTGGAGCATGGACAACGATGTGCCCTGGGATCAGTTCGACGCCTCCAAGCTGTCGCCTGAACAGGCGCAGACGATCAAGTGGAACGCCATCACTGAATGGGCCGCGTTGCCAGCCACAGAAATGTTCCTGCGCGACAACCGCCATGACAGCGACTTTTCTGCGTTCATGTCGGTCTGGTTTTACGAAGAGCAAAAACACTCGCTGGTCCTGATGGAATACTTGCGTCGTTTTTGTCCGGATCTGATGCCCACCGAAGCCGAACTGCACGCCGTTCGATTCGAGTTCGACCCGGCGCCTCCGCTCGAGACCCTGATGTTGCATTTTTGCGGCGAAATCCGTCTGAATCACTGGTACCGAAGAGCTGCCGAGTGGCATACCGAACCCGTGATCAGGGCCATCTACGACATTATTTCGCGCGACGAAGCCCGCCATGGCGGTGCTTACCTTCAGTACATGCGCAAGGCCCTGGTCGATGTCGGCGACAGCGCCCGCGCGGCTTTCGCAAAGGTAGGGGTCTTGATGGCATCGGCGCGACGCACCGCGCAGGCCCTGCATCCCACCAACCTGCATGTTAACCAGTCGCTCTTCCCCAATGACACCGTCCAAAGTCGACTGCCCGAGCCGGGTTGGCTCGAGCGCTGGCTCGACGAGCAAATCCGGTTCGATGCGGTCTGGGAAGGCAAGGTCGTGGATCGGATTCTGCACAACATGTCGTTGCTTTTCGGCCGGCCGTTCGAGAACGCAACGGCCCTTAACCGTTATCGCAAAGAGCTCCTCGCCAGCCTCGCAGCCGGCGCTTTAGTGCCTGCGGGCACCCCGACGGCGGGATGATCACCGCGGATCGGATTGCAGGACCCTTAGCCCCGGAGCGCGTCGCTGCTGCCGCGGGTAATCCTTCCCACGAACGAAAACTCCATTCGGCCCAGGATCTCGTCGATGCCCTCCGGGCATTACCGCGGCCGCGCGTTTTTACCAACGGCGTCTTCGACTTATTACACCGGGGCCATGTCACGTATCTCGCGCAGGCACGGGCACTCGGCGCAAGTCTGATCGTTGCCCTGAACGACGACGCATCCGTGCGCCGGCTGGGCAAAGGGGCGGACCGGCCGATCAACCCACTGGCCGATCGCCTCGCGGTGATCTGCGCCTTGGAATCGGTCGACCTGGTGACCTGGTTTGAAGGCGATACGCCCATCGAGCTTATTTCCTCGATCGGCCCAGACATCCTGGTCAAAGGCGGCGACTGGTCGGTCGACGCAATCGTCGGCGCCCCGAAGGTTCTCGCAACCGGTGGCACTGTTGTATCGATCCCGTTCTGCCACGACCGTTCAACCACGGCGCTACTGGGGCGGGTTCGTGCGACAGTGCTTCGCTAGAAACCGCGCCATGACCTCGGGCTGCGCAAAGGCGTCCGGGTCCCAAATGGTGCTGTCCAACGGTCGCTGCCCACGCCACGCATAGATCCAGGCTGGACTTCCCTCGGGGCCGACAACAACCGGGACGCGCTGGTACTGATCCCCTTCAAATTCGTCTAGACGACCCAGATCGTCTGCGCCGACACCTTTCCAAAGAACGGCCGCCATGGAGGCTCCTGCGCTTAGGACGGCGCCGGGGTAGTCCTCGCCCGGAATTACAAAGCGCTGCCAGCCGTCAACCCGAACGGACTGGCTCGAATATTGCCCGGTAACCACCGCGGACCAGACTGGCTCGAACATCAGGGAGCCATACGTCAGTACATCGGTGAGTCCATCGGTGAGTCCAACATGGGTCTCTTTCGGGGCCAGCGCGACGGCCTGCTCCGCCGCTGGGCCTATGTCTTGCGGGCGCACCGACACATCACCCGCGATGACGATGCGAATCTGCGTTGGGGTCCCTGCGCAGTGGACTCGCAGGGCGCCGCGGTCGTCGATTCCGGCCGCAATACCGGACCATGCGGGGGCGCGAGCGTCCTCGACCCGCACGGGCAATCCAACCAACGCATCGCGGGCGCGCCACAAGGGCAGCAGATTCGCCAGACCCTGCGTCTCGAGTCGGATACTGGCCTCCAAAATGGCCGCAGCGACTCGAGCAGCAAGATCGATCGGATCCCCAGCCGATTCCGAAACTGGCCCGCACTTGAGCGCTCCCGCCGGGACCCCCAGCGCGGCGAGGGCGGGGTGATCAAAACGGTTCAGGCCGACCCCGATCACAACCCGTTCGATCGGTACGGCCGGGGACCTTTCATCGCCCTGAGCGCCCTGTCCCGCACCGGACGTTCGGCGCACTTCAATCAGAATGCCGCCAACTTTCCGACCGTCGATCCATAAGTCATTTGGCCATTTCAATTTCAAGGATGGGGGCGCTTCCTGTGACGCGATCAAGTGTTCCACCAGGACCGCGCCAACGGCAATCGACAGCCCTTGCCAATTCGAACTCGGCACGCGCCGTTCGAACGCGACCGACAGCGCGAGCGAGGCCCCTGGAACCGTTGTCCACGGGCGCCCCATCCGGCCGCGCCCACCGGTCTGAATCCGACTCACCAAGACCCGAGGTCCGACCGGATCACGATTGAATGGCTTGTTCAACAAGTCCGCGTTCGTCGATCCGGTCTGATCAATCCAGTCGACCAACAACCCCGCTTGCGCCAGATCCTGGCCCCGGGCGAGCGCCCACCGACTCAGGGCAGGGTCGTTGCACAATGCGCGCTCCAGAGCGTGGGCCGAAGCATCCCTCTGATTCGGTTCCCTGCGAATAGGCAAGCCCGGAGTCACGGTCGACATTGGAGACACTGGAGCCTTAAGAGGACAATCCGCGATCATAGCGGTCCTGCATGGGGACTACACTGGGGTTCAGAATGAGGTGCGGACTGTGAGGCGTTTGATCGACCGTCATTTGCCCACCCGGCCATCGCCAATCGCGCCCGGGGCTTGGGCAGCCTGGGTCGTGGCACTCGCCATCGGGTCGCTGTTTCCGATTACGAGTTGGACCGCACGAGGTCTCGACCCACTGGCATTTCTGACCGAACCCTGGCCCCGCTGGTGGACCCTATCGGATGTTTTGCTGAACGTCCTGGCATATGTTCCATTCGGACTGTTCGGCGCTCTCGCAACTTGGCCGAGAGCGGGCGCCCGGCAATCCATCGTTTGGACGGTCGTTGCGGGTTTCACGGTCTCGCTTAGCCTTGAAGCCCTGCAAAGCTGGCTGCCCTCGCGCATTCCCTCGCGTCTCGATGTCTTGGCGAACGGATCGGGAGCGCTGATCGGCGCGGTGGCAGGCGCGCTACTGGCGCCCCGGTTGATTGGCCAGGCTCGCCTCAATGCCTGGTTCGGGCGTTGGTTTGCTACTGGTTCGTATCCCGGCTGGTTGCTACTGGCAGCCTGGATTTTGTCGCAGATCGCACCACAGTCTCGATTATTCAGCGCGGGGGAACAGCAACTGCCCTGGAGCGATCTGGGCAATTTCAACCCCATGCCCTACCTCGCCGGAATCACCACCGGGTTGACCGGACTGACTGCCGCCGCACTACTGGAGTCACTCACGGTGATCGCCGCCCTCGTCGCCGTGATGTTAATCGTGACCCGTTGCACCCGTAACCCGGCCCCCCGCGCCGCGATCGCCGGAGCCGTCGTGGTGACAGCGCTCGCGGGTCGAAGCCTCCTCGTGGGCACGCTGATGCCCGAGGGCGCGACCGATCACTGGGTATCCGCCGGCGCTCTGGGTGGTCTGCTCTGCGGCGCACTCCTCGCGCTCGGTGCATCCACGCTGAGCGAGCGCGCGCGTCGGCGCGCCCTGGTCGCCGCGGTCTTAACCCTTCTTGTCACTGGACCCATCAAACCCGAATTGGCCTTTCAAAATTCTGCCGCGATGGCGTGGTCGACAGGGTCATGGCGCAATGTCGCGGGATTTCAACACGGGATCGCCAGCCTCTGGCCCGCGCTGGTCCTGGTCTGGGGCCTGCGCAGACGTTTATGATTCCGGGTCCCAGTTGTCGACCAGCGAGCGCCCCATGAGCCATTTTCAGCGCCACGTGTTTTTTTGCCTCAATCAACGCGACGATGGTCGCGCGTGCTGTGCCGATCGCGGCAGCAAGGCCATGTGGCAGTACGCCAAAACCCGGGTTAAGGCACTCGGTCTCGCAGGCCCCGGCAAGGTCCGGATCAATCAAGCCGGATGCCTCGATCGATGCGACGCCGGCCCAGTCTGTGTGATTTACCCGGAAGCGGTTTGGTACACCTTTATTGATCAACACGATATCGATGAGATTATTGACTCGCACTTGCGACAGGGCAAGGTCGTTGAACGCCTTCGGGTCGACGGATGACACCGAACTCGCGCCGGGTCGCGGTCGCCGGCCCGGCCGGCCGGATTGACTGTACGGTCGATGAAGCAGCGGCACCGAGCGCTGGCATCGCAATCGTCGCCCATCCACATCCACTCTTTGGCGGTCACCGCGACAATAAAGTGGTTCAGACCCTTGGGCGTACCTTACATGCGCTCGGCTACACCGTCTGGCTGCCCGATTTTCGTGGGGTACGCGAATCCGAAGGCATTCATGACGATGGGCAGGGCGAGGTCGATGACCTCGCCGCCGTTCTGAAGCAGGCCCAAAACACCTCTGTCGAACAGGGCAAGCTGACCGAACAACCCATTGTCCTGGCGGGATTTTCCTTTGGTTCCATGGTTGTGACCCGCTTGGCCACTCGATTGGCTGCTGCACATCGGCCGGCATATCGACTGATCCTGGTGGGCACCGCAACCTCGAAATGGACTGTCGACCCCGTACCGGTCGATACCCTGGTGATTCATGGTGAAAACGACGAAGTCGTCCCTCTGAGTACCGTCTTTGACTGGGCCCGCCCACAGGAACTGCCGGTAGTGGTGATTCCCGGAGCCGATCACTTTTTTCACCGCAAATTAACACTCATCAAGCGCCTCGTTCGTCAAGCCTGGGGCCAGCCCGAGCCCGGCCTATAATCTAGACCCTATGCGCTGGAATCCTTTTCGCCTCCTGGTTTCTCTGACTTTGCTCGTTGCAGCGGTACCCGCGAGCTTAGCCCCGCTCCCAGCGAGCATCCCGGTTCCGCCAATCGCAGCCAAGTCCTGGCTCGTGCTGGATGTGGCCTCGGGTCAGGTCTTGGCCGCTGAATCGGCCGATCAGCGGGTCGACCCCGCATCCCTGACCAAATTGCTCACAGCCTATTTGAGCTTCGCGGCGATTCGGGACGGAACGCTCAAACTGGACTATCGACCCCCGGTATCCGAGGCGGCCTGGAAGGCGATTGGTTCTCGAATGTTTATCGAGCCCAACAAACCGGCTAGCGTCGAAGAGTTGCTTAACGGCATGATTGTCCAATCCGGAAACGATGCCTCAATCGCACTCGCGGAGGCCGTCGCAGGGAGCGAAGCGGTCTTTGCGCAACGGATGAATCGCGAGGCCCAGCGCCTCGGCATGACGGCCTCTTCGTTTCGAAATGCCACCGGCTTGCCCGACCCCCA
>RFVZ01000119.1 GCA_009922405.1 Betaproteobacteria bacterium | reverse complement strand
CGAGATTCGGGGGTTCGGCAGTTTCGCGCTGTCGCATCGCCCCCCACGGCTCGGCCGTAATCCCAAGTCGGGTGAACAGGTGCAGGTGCCGCAAAAGCGGGTGCCCCATTTCAAACCGGGAAAGGAGCTCCGGCTACGCGTAGATCTGACCGCGCGGCCTGAATGATGTCCTCCGGACTTTCGATTGGCCATTGGGATGGACGATGAACGTCCTGGGCTGGATCGTTCGAATCGCACTCTTTTTGGTCTTGCTGCTGTTTGCGATGTCGAACACCGAACTGGTCACCCTGCGTCTCTGGGGGGCCAATCTGGCGTGGCGCGAACCGCTGGTTCTATTCCTGCTCGCGTTTTTTGCGTCGGGTACGGCGCTCGGCCTTCTAGCCCTTGTCCCCACCTTGTTTAGACAGCGCCGCGAAATCGGCAGACTGCGGCGTACGATCGATTCGATGCAGTCGACTGAGTCGACGGGCACGCTTCAATCGTCCGGTGTCGATGCTGCGCGACCTTTGCCTTAGCCGGTTGATTGCGCGATGGAGTTTGAGCTTTGGTGGCTGCTGATCCTTCCGCTGTTGTTCGCGCTCGGATGGTTCGCCGCGCGGGCTGATTTGCGCCAGCAGTCGACTGAGGCACGCCGCCTTCCGGATGCGTATTTTCGGGGCCTGAACTACCTGCTTAATGAAGAATCTGACCGGGCCATTGACGCGTTTGTTGATGTCGTTCGGCTTGACCCAGAAGCGGCCGAACTTCACTTTGCACTGGGTAATCTGTTCCGTCGGCGCGGCGAGACCGATCGCGCGATCCGCGTCCATGAGCACCTCGCTGGTCGAATGGATCTGGCCGAAAAGGTGCGCGATCAGGCGCAATACGAACTTGGCCAGGACTATCTGAAAGCGGGATTGCTCGACCGCGCCGAGCAGGTATTCACGAGATTGGCCAGTACTGGATTGGCGACTCGTGCCGCATTTTGTCGACTCGAGATCGCTCAAACCGAGCGTGACTGGGCGCGGGCTGTTGTGCTGGGTCATGAATGGTTGGCGATTCCCATTGAGCGGCTCGAAATCGCCGAACGCGAGCAGCGTCAAGTGGTCACTCAGCGGATCGTTCATTTCTATTGTGAACAGGGGACGCCGGCTGCATTGCTTGCTGCCGCGGCGATGCCTGAAGGGGAGCACCATCCGCGGGTCCTGCAACTCACCGCGGAATTGGCCCGCCAACGTGGCGACCTTGCGGCCGCCCTCGCAGCCTGGATGGTTTTGGGTAAGGCCGCCCCGATCTACATCGCGCCGGTCGCCCAGCAAGTGCTTGACGACTGGCGTAATGCCGGACGTCTCGAGGAAGGGGTTCACTGGCTCGAAGACTGTCACCAGCGCGAGCCATCGAGTGACTTCGTTCAGGCGATCGCCCGATCAAAATTGGCGCTCGACGGACTTTCGTCAGCTCAGGCCTGGGCGACCCAGGAGCTCACGGAACGTCCTTCACTGCAGGGTTTGGAGAGCCTACTAGCACTGCGTGAAGGCGCTCTCCCCATCGAACATTCCGTCGACGCCGAGAGCGCTTCCTCCGCTCTGAGCGAACCGTTGATTCGTCAGCTGATGCGACCGCAACTGCAGCGGGTTGCGCGCTATCGTTGCCTTCAGTGCGGATTTGAGGGGCGGCAATTTCATTGGCATTGCCCCGGTTGTCAACGTTGGGCCTCTTGTTCGCCACGACGGATCGAGGAGATTCAGGGATGAGTCATTTTGCGCAGGCCAGACTGTTGGTGGTGGGCGACCTCATGCTCGACCGATATTGGTTCGGTGAAGTGGAGCGTATTTCGCCCGAGGCGCCGGTTCCGGTGGTTCGTGTTCAACGGGTCGAGGAACGGCTGGGCGGCGCTGCCAACGTTGCCCGAAACGCGGCCACGTTGGGGTGTGTCACCACTCTGGCGGGCATTGTGGGTGATGACGAACCCGGACGCTGCATCGAGGTACTGGCAGCCGAAGCCGGAATCACGGCCCAGTTGTGGCGCGATCCGAAATTACCCACCACGGTCAAACTGCGCGTCATCGGGCGCCAGCAACAACTGATTCGCGTGGATTTCGAAGCCCAACCCGAAGCTTCGCTGCTCGACGCCAAGCTGGCAGCAGTTTGCGCGCGGATCGCTGATCAGGATGTGTTGATTCTTTCGGACTACGGTAAGGGGGCACTTCACCGCATCGAATCGATGATTGCAGCCGCCAAACAAGCCCGAATTCCGGTCATCGTGGATCCTAAAGGGGCAGATTACGCGCGCTATGCGGGCGCAACGCTTCTCACCCCAAATCGCGCCGAATTACGTGCAGTCGTTGGGCCTTGGGTCGACGAGGCCGATCTCACCAATCGCGCGCAGAATCTTCGGCAATCCCTCGGGCTCGACCACCTCCTGCTAACCCGCAGTGAAGAGGGGATGACGTTGTTTTCCAGTCGGGGTACCTTTCATGTGCTGGCCCAAGCTCGTGAAGTGTTCGATGTGTCGGGTGCCGGTGACACGGTGGTCGCAGTGCTCGGTGCCATGTTGGCGCGCAGCGAGACGGTCGAAGAGGCGGTTAGCCTGGCAAACCGCGCGGGCGGTATTGTGGTTGGTAAGTTAGGGACCGTTGCGATTTCCTTCGACGAGCTGTTTGCAGGCGTACCTGCCCGGTCGTAATTGTTCGGAGAATAGGATGATTCTGGTCACTGGCGGTTCTGGTTTTATCGGGTCGAACCTGGTGCGAGCACTCAATGTGCAGGGCGAGCGCGACATCATTGTGGTCGACGACCTATCGACCGGCGATCGGTTTCAAAATCTCGTCGATCTGACGATTTCCGACTACTTCGACAAAGACGAATTCTTGACGCGCCTGGCGTCACTGCCGCGACCGCGTGTGGTGTTTCATCAGGGCGCCTGCTCGGACACCATGGAGCATGATGGTCGATTCATGATGGCCAATAACTACCGATGGTCGCGGACCCTTTTCGAGTGGTGTCAGCAAGAGCGTGTTCCGCTCATTTATGCATCGTCGGCGGCGGTTTATGGGGGCAGCGAACAATTCTCAGAGCGCCCTGAACACGAGCAGCCGTTGAATGTGTACGGCTATTCGAAGCTCCTGTTTGACCAGATTGTCCGGCAGCAGATTCACTCGGCGGGGGCCGCCAAATTGACGGCCCCGGTGATTGGTCTTCGATATTTCAATGTTTATGGCCCCCGCGAACAGCACAAAGGACGAATGGCCTCTGTGGCCTTTCATCAGGTCGGGCAGTGGCGCGCCGAAGGGTTCGTTCGTCTGTTTGGTGCCTGGGATGGTTGGCAGGAAGGGCAGCAGTCGCGCGACTTTGTTCATGTCGATGACGTGGTCGCGGTCAATCTCTGGTTCGCTCGTCAGGCGGCCGAGGGGCGCGATCATTCAGGTGTTTATAACTGTGGGTCTGGGCGTGCGCAGGCCTTTAATGAAGTGGCTCAGGCGGTTGCAAATACGATGCGCAAATCCCAAGGCCAGGCCGAATTGCCGCTGGCCGAACTGGTCGCGCAGGGATTGATTCGGTACGCCCCTTTCCCAGATAGCCTCAAGGGCAAGTATCAGAGCTATACCGAGGCTGATCTCGGTCAGCTGCGGGCCTTGGGGTGCGATATCGCCTTCCGTGGCGTCGAAACAGGTGTCGCTGACTACGTCGAATGGCTAATCCAAAAGTCCTGAACCTGGGGGCCGCGAACGGCTTATCCTAAGACGATCTTTGGGCCGGAGTTCGTGGATATGCGTGTTGCGATGTTCGTCGGAAAGTCCGTCGGCAGGCTGGCAGTGTTTTTGGCGATCGGGGTAACGGCCGGGGGAACGTTCGGGCTGGCGGAGGTGCGTCTCTCGGTCGAAATCAACACCGCGACTGACGAACAACTGCAATCGCTTAGGGGGATTGGTCCCGCCATGGCGGGACGGATCATCGCCGAGCGCGCGCGGGCTCCGTTCAGCAGCCTTGCCGATTTTGATGAGCGGGTCAAAGGCGTGGGGACCATCACGTTGCGGCGCTGGGTAACTGACGGGCTTGTGCTGGCGACTCCAGTTCGTGCGGCGGGCGCGCAGCGGTCGTCGGCTAGATCCGCCGCATCCGTCTCGTCCCCAGGCGCCGCGGGGGCGCCGGTGATTGAGCAATTTCAAGGGGGAGGCGTACTGCCGACGCCGCACGGTCGAGTCCTGAATTTGCCATGACCTCGGGGCCTTTTCTTGCATCCAGCGCTGTGCTCGAGCGGCTGTCACTCTATGGCCGCCTGACCCGTCTGCATCGGCCGATTGGCACGCTCTTGCTGCTATGGCCGACCTATTGGGCCCTTTGGATCGCATCCAATGGATTGCCGGAGGCCTCCAAGATCGTGATCTTCGGGGTTGGAACCCTCCTGATGCGCTCGGCTGGCTGCGCCGTGAACGACTGGGCCGACCGGGACTTTGACCGGCACGTCGCACGCACCAAGGACCGACCCTTGACGTCTGGCGCCATCCAGTCGCGCGAAGCGCTTGCGGTGGCGGGCGCGCTAGCGCTGGCCGCCGCCGGTCTCCTCTATTGGCTCAACAACGCGGCGCGCGGTCTGGCGCTCGTGGCGGTTGCGGTCGCCGTGATCTATCCGTTCTGCAAGCGGTTCTTGCCGCTCCCGCAAGCAGTGCTTGGGATCGCATTCGGGATGGGGATCCCGATGGCGTTTGCCGCGGTTCAGGGGTCCGTTTCACTGACCGGTTGGTTGCTGTTTGCCGCCAACTGGTTCTGGACGATTGCCTACGACACCGAATACGCCATGACCGATCGCGAAGACGATTTGCGGATCGGGATCAAGACGTCGGCCATCACGTTTGGTCGTTATGACATTTATGCAGTCTTTGGCTGTTATGTCGTCGCGCTGGCTTTACTGGGCATTGTCGGTCACCGGCAGGGTTACGGATTGGCCTGGGTAGCCGGGCTGGTTGCCGCCGCGGGTATCGCTGTCCAACATATGATCTGGATCCGGAATCGCGATCCCTCCGCCTGCCTGAGAGCATTCCATCACAACACCTGGTTTGGATTTGCCGTGTTTGCCGGTCTCGTGGTGCAGACCTTAGCGTAATCAATCCTGGCCGAGTGCGTCGCCAAGTTGGGCGCCACGTTCACATGCCGCGCGGATCCCGGCTTTGATCCCCGATTCGACGTGGGCTTCCGCCATGGCTGCCAGCGCCGCCGCCGTGGTTCCTCCCGGGGAGGTCACGCGCTCGCGCAGACGTGAGGGGGATTCTTCTGACTGCATCGCGAGGCGGGTCGCGCCATTAAAAGTCGCCATGGTCAGGATATGGGCCGCCTCCGGGCTGAGTCCGAGTTCGATTCCGGCAGATTGCATGGCTTCCATCCAATGAAAGACATAGGCAGGGCCACTTCCAGACATCGCCGTGACCGCATTGATCAGGGGCTCACTGTTGACCCAAAGCGTTGCACCCGCAGCAGACATTAACTCGTCTGCCAACGCTCGGTCATCCTCGGGGGTTTGTGGCAAGGCGAACAGACCGGTGATACCCGCGCCCACCAGTGCAGGCGTATTGGGCATGGCGCGAATAATTCGTAGGTGGCCGCCGAGCCAGCGAGCAATGTCCGTCGCGCGAATGCCTGCCGCAAGACTGATGACAGCGCAGTGGCTTGCATATGGACCCAGTTCGCGCGCTACGGGTTGGAGTTGCTGCGGCTTTACGGCAAGCACAATGGCGTCGACATCGAGCGCCTGAGCGGTGGCCGCTGCCGCGAGTGAGCCGTATGTCGGGACGTTAAATCGCTCGCCCAGTTGGGCGCGCTGTTCGGCCAGAGTCTCAACGACGCCCGCGATCTGCACAGTCGAGCCCGCTCGCATGAGCCCGCCAATCAGTGCGCTGGCCATATTTCCGCCACCCACGAAACAGAGTCGCCGGGACGGGCTGGCGCCACCGATTGACGCGGTGAGCGAGATGGGGGTGGTGGTGGTGGACCGGGTGTTCGAGGCGGACATGTCGGACCGGGTGGGTGAGGGTTTCATCAGGGCTAGGGTTTGGCAGGTGGCGGGGCTAACTTGGCTTCGATGTTGGCTTCGATGAACCCGCGGGTGAACTGCTTCGGCCGCAAACCAAGCAACCACAGGCTGGCTCCGTAGACGAGCGCGGCCAGGGCGACAAATCCGAGGGTCTGTCCGGCACGCCACCACAGCGACTGGGCTTCAAGGTTCCAGGCCAGCCACGGCCGACCGGCGACGCATAGGGCCAACAGTGCGCCGATTGCAACGCCCACCCGAAGGCTAAAGACACCCCAGCCCGGTTGGGCCCGCCAGGCCCCAGCCCGGACCAGTCCGAAAAGCAGAAGCGAGGCGTTGATCCATGCGCCGGCCGAAATAGCCGCCGCCAGTCCGGCGTGGTCTAGCCAGGGGACGAGCACGAAATTCATCACCTGCGTCGCCGCAAGTACGGCGATCCCGATGCGCACAGGCGTTCGGATGTCTTGGCGGGCATAAAACCCCGGGGCCAGGATCTTGATCGCCACCAGGGGTACCAGGCCTGCCGCGTAGGCCGTGACGGCGCGAGCCGTCATCGTAACGTCGTGGGCTTCAAAGCGTCCGTAGTGAAAGAGTAGCGCGGTTAGCGGCTCGGCAAGCAAGGCCATACCGACCATCGCGGGCAGGGCAGCGATCACAGTCAGGCGCAGCCCAGAGTCGAGTAGTTGGGCATACCGGGTGTGGTCTCCGGCAGCGTGGGCTGATGAGAGCGTCGGTAGCAAGACAGTCCCTAATGCGACCCCCAGCAACGCGGTCGGAAACTCCATCAGCCGATCTGCATAGGAAATCCAGGACACCGAGCCAGGGGCAAGTCGCGAGGCAATTTGGGTATTGATAATCAATGAAATCTGGGCGACTGAGACGGCCAGTGTGGCGGGCGCCATTTGTGCCAAGAGTTTCCGGACACGGGCATCGCGCATTGAGTCTCTGAGCGCTCGGAAGAGGTCAAGCCGGACCCTTGGCAACAAACCGAGTCGAGCCAGCGCGGGGATTTGAATCGCCAGTTGAAGTACCCCTCCAAGCATCACACCGGCAGCGAGCGACAGGACGGGTGGGTCCAGGTGGCTGGAAAGGCCCCAGCCCGCGCTGATCATCGACAAATTCAGAAGGACCGGGGTTGCTGCTGGAACGGCAAACCGCCGCCAGGTGTTGAGTACGCCGGAGGCCAGAGCCACCATGGAAATAAGCAGGATGTAGGGAAACATCCAGCGCGTCATCAGAACCGCTGCATCGAACGCCTCTGGTGTGCGTGAAAGGCCGCCGGCCATCGCCAACACAAGTAAGGGCGCCCCAGCGACCCCCAGGATGGAGACCAGAACCAGAATCCAGAACAGAAGGGTTGCGACTCGATCGATCAGGGTGGCCGCTTCGGCACGTTCGGACTCGCTGTCATCACCACGGGCCTGCGCCAGAAGTGGTACAAAAGCTTGCGAGAACGCTCCCTCTGCAAACATCCGGCGCAGCAGATTCGGCAATCTGAAGGCGACAAAAAACGCGTCCGTCAGCGGACTTGCGCCAAAAAGGGTTGCGGTGACGTTTTCTCGAATCAGGCCGGTGATTCGGGAGAGCAGCGTCAGCGCCGAGACGGTGCCGGCCGCACGCAGAAGATTCATGGACAGGATTTCACGGGTATTGCATC
>RFVZ01000118.1 GCA_009922405.1 Betaproteobacteria bacterium | reverse complement strand
ACCTCGGCAGTGGCGAGGTCGAGATTCTCTGCCACGAACTCGAGATTCTGAATCCGTCGGTGACGCCGCCATTTCAACTCGATGACGACAATCTTTCGGAGACAACCCGCTTGACCCATCGGGTCCTGGACCTGCGTCGCCCACCGATGCAGCGCAATCTGATTTTGCGCTACCGCGTCGCGATGGAAGTGCGGCGCTACCTCGACGCGCAGGGATTTTTGGACATCGAAACGCCGATGCTCACCAAGAGCACCCCGGAGGGGGCCCGCGACTATCTCGTTCCCTCTCGGGTCCACGCCGGGCAGTTCTTTGCCCTACCGCAGTCCCCGCAACTCTTCAAACAGTTACTGATGGTGGCCGGGTTTGACCGTTACTACCAAATCACGAAATGTTTTCGCGACGAAGATCTGCGCGCCGACCGACAGCCCGAATTCACCCAGATCGACTGCGAAACGTCGTTTCTGACCGAACAGCAGATTCGTGATTTGTTTGAGGACATGATTCGACATGTCTTCGAGCAGGCAATCGCAGTGAGCTTGCCCAAGCCATTTCCGGTCATGGCTTACTCGGAGGCCATCCGCCGTTTTGGTAGTGACAAGCCCGATCTTCGGGTCAAGCTCGAACTCACCGATCTCACGGATGCAATGGGGGATGTCGAGTTCAAGGTTTTTGCCGATGCCGCCCACCTCAAGGGTGGTCGAGTGGCAGCGCTGCGTGTACCGGGCGGGGCCAAAATTTCCCGTAGTGAAATCGATCAATACGGACAATTCGTCGCGATTTATGGGGCGGCCGGATTAGCCTGGATCAAAGTCAACGAGGCGGCCAAAGGCCGCGCCGGATTGCAGTCACCGATTGTGAAGAATTTGCATGATGCAGCGATCGCCGCGGTGCTTGAGCGCACCGGTGCGCAGGACGGTGACATCGTGTTTTTTGGGGCTGATCGGGCGAAGGTGGTTGCCGACTCGCTCGGGGCCTTGCGCCAGAAGATTGGGCATTCCGAGTTCGGCCGTCAGAACGGGTTGCTTGATGGGGCGCCCTGGAAGCCACTCTGGGTGGTTGATTTCCCGATGTTCGAGCATGACGAAGAGGACCACCGATGGGTCGCCGTGCACCATCCATTCACCGCGCCCAAGGACGGTCATGAAGACCTAATGGAAACTGATCCTGGCGCGTGTATCGCCAAGGCTTATGACATGGTCTTGAACGGCTGGGAAATTGGTGGTGGTTCGGTGCGAATTCATCGCGAAGAGGTCCAGAGCAAGGTCTTCCGCGCACTTAATCTGGAGGCGGAGGAGGCCCGTGCCAAGTTCGGATTTCTCCTCGACGCGCTGCAATACGGAGCCCCTCCGCATGGTGGGATCGCGTTCGGGTTGGATCGGATCGTCACGATGATGGCCGGTGCTGAATCGATTCGGGACGTAATCGCGTTCCCCAAAACGCAGCGTGCGCAGTGTTTGCTCACCCAGGCGCCGAGTCTGGTCGATGAGAAGCAGTTGCGAGAATTGCACATCCGGGTCCGTGCCTCGGACCGCCCTTGAGCGGCAACAAAATCCCGGAGTCCGTGCTGGTCGTGATCTACACGGCGCAGCTCGATGTGCTGATCCTGGAGCGCGCCGATCGTCCCGGATTTTGGCAATCGGTAACTGGCAGCAAGGACGCGCCAGACGAGCCCTTGATCCAGACAGCCCGGCGTGAACTGGCTGAAGAAACGGGCTTCGAGCCCGATGCGATTGCTGGTTCGGTCTTGACGGACTGGCGCGAACATAATCGTTACGAAATCTATCCGCATTGGCGCCACCGTTATGCGCCCGGGGTTACTCATAACGTCGAGCATGCGTTTGGTTTCTGTTTGTCAGGTATGCAAGCGCCGACGCTCTCGGCGCGCGAGCATCTGGGCTTTCTCTGGCTGCCCTGGCGCGAGGCGGCCCAGCGCTGTTTTTCAATGACCAACGTCGCTGCGATTGAGTCCTTGCCCCGCCGCCGATGATTGCCTTCTGAATTTTCGCCAAAACTTGTCACGATCTTTGCCGGCACCATTGCCCTCGTTGCGGGTTGCCACCTACAACATTCATAAGGGCGTGGCGGCTGAGCTGTTTGGTTTTCGGCGGGCAGCGACCTTGCATGAGTTGCGCCGACGTTTGCATGAACTTAAGGCCGACCTGATCTTTTTGCAGGAGGTTCAGGGTCGTCATGACCGTCACGCGAGGCACATCAAGCACTGGCCGAGCGAGAGCCAGGAAGTTTTTCTGGCCCATGGCGCGCAGCTTCGACCGGTGTTCGAGTCTGCGTACGGGCGCAATGCCAATTATCTGCACGGTCATCATGGCAACGCGTTTTTGTCGCGATTTCCGATCTTGCGCCGCGATCATCTCGACGTGTCGGATCATGTACTGGAGCGCCGGGGCGTACTCCATTGCGTCGTCGGAATCGACGGGATCGAGGTGCATTGTTTTGTCATCCATCTCGGCCTACTCGGGTCGAGCCGAGAGCGCCAGGTGGCCGCCTTGATTGCCTGGATTCGCGAGGTGGTTCCGCCATCGGGACCGCTCCTGATCGCGGGCGACTTCAATGACTGGCGACACCGCCTGAGCGATACCCTGCGCCAGGCGCTCGACGTTCATGAGTGCTGGTCCACATCGCAAACATCGCAAGCGGGTTCACGCGCCGCAAGAACGTTCCCAGCCCTCTTTCCATGGCTACAGCTTGACCGGATTTATCAGCGCGGTTTTGCGGTCGAGCAGGTCAAGGTTTTGCAGGGTTCTGCGTGGTCGCGGCTTTCAGACCATGCACCGCTGGTGGCCGATCTTCGGCCTCTGGTGGGGGCCTCGTAGCGCAAGGCCCAGGGCCTCCGAAGCCGATGCGTGATCTGGCTCCTCGTACGCCTCATTGGACAACGCCCCTGCGCCCACGCCTGGTGGCTGGCAATGAAGTTACCCTGCTGCAAAATGGGGCCGAGTATTTCCCGGCGCTTGAGCGTGCGATGGTGGGCGCGCAGCACACGGTCTTTCTGGAAACCTATTTGTTTGAGGCCGACCCGAGTGGCTGGCAGATTGCCCGCGCCATGGCTGCGGCGGCTGGCCGGGGCGTTGCGGTCCATCTGATTATTGACGGGTTTGGCTGCGCCGCGTTTGATCCGGTGATACGCCAGCATCTGCAGGCTGCGGGCGTGCGAATCGAGGTTTTTCGTCCCGAGAACGGCGCGCTTCTGTGGAGCCGAAAGCGTCTGCGACGCATGCACCGCAAGCTCGCGGTCATTGATGGCGAGATCGGGTTTGTCGGTGGTATCAATGTGATTGACGATCAGATCGATCCCAATCACGGCGCGTTGGCGGCCCCGCGCGCCGACTTTGCAGTTCAGTTACGGGGCCCAATCGTTGCCAGTGTGCACCTGGCAGCCTGGCGGCTTTGGTGGCAGTTGACGATGACGAACGTACCCTTTCGGATGCGGATGCGGATGGGAAAGGACGCGCTACGAGAGCCTGAGCGACGGCGAGCGCCGCTATCGCGGATGCCAGATCCGCCGGGCCCAGCTCCCGCGGTGGCCGGAGGACTGCGAGCGATGCTGGTGTTGCGCGACAACTTGCGGCTGCGGCACTCGATTGAGCGCGCTTATTTGCGGGCGATTGGGCGCTCGCGTCGAGAGATCTTGATCGCTTGCGCCTATTTCTTGCCAGGGCTGCGTTTTCGGCGCGCGCTGCGGTCAGCCGCCCGCCGCGGGGTTCGGGTACGCCTGCTGTTGCAGGGCCGCGAGGAATACCGCTTGCCGCATTGGGCGCAACAGGCGATGTACGAGGAATTTCTCAGCGCGGGGATTGAAATTGTCGAGTATCAGCCTAGCTTTTTGCATGCCAAGGCGGCAGTGATCGATGACTGGGCAACCGTGGGATCTTCAAATATTGACCCGTTTTCGCTGCTGTTAGCGCGCGAAGCGAACATTGTGGTGATCAACGCGGCGTTTGCTCAGAGCTTGCGCAGTGCGATTGACCGCTTGATCGAGACCGGCGGACGCTCCTTGGTACCTACGCTGCACGCCCGCCGAGGGCTTTTCGCCCGCTGCTTGCAAGGGTTTGCCTTTGGCGTTTTGAGGGCAATAGTCGCAATTTCGGGTCATGGAGCGGGTAATCGTGCCAAGTTTTAAGGATTGCACCGTCTGGACCTTGTTGGGTGTGGATTTCACCAGTGCGCCTTCACGGCGCAAGCCGATCACGGTGGCGCGTGGGGTCCTGCAGCCGTCCCTCTCGGACGGATCCGTCAGCGCAATTCGTGTCCTCGCGGTGGAGAGTTGCCCGGATTGGGCTGCGTTTGATCGGCAGTTGAACCAACCTGGGCCCTGGGTGGGTGCGTTTGATCTTCCGTTTGGGCTGCCGCGCGCTTTGGTGCAGAGCCTGGGTTGGCCGGAAGACTGGCGCGCGATGATTGAACTGTATACCCAACTCTCGCGCGATGAGATTCGGACGCGCTTTCGGTCCTTTTGTGCCGATCGCCCCGTTGGGCATCGGTTTGCCCACCGTGCCACCGATGGACCGGCCCGATCGAGTCCCTCGATGAAGTGGGTGAATCCGCCGGTGGCGTTCATGCTGCATGCGGGGGTACCGCGCCTGCTGGCCGCGGGCGTGACGCTGGCCGGATTGCAGGCTGGCGACCCAGGACGGATCGCCCTCGAAGCCTATCCGGCGCTGGTCGCACGTGCCTGTGTGGGTAAGCAGTCGTACAAGAGTGATGCCGCTCGTGGGGCGACGGGTCCCCGCCGGGACGCTCGTGAAGCGATCGTGGCCTCGCTCGAGCGGGGCGATTACGGTTTTGACAGCCGCCCAGTTGTTTTGCCCCCAGGGATGCGCGAGCAACTGGTTGATGAGCCGGGTGCTGATCGGCTTGATGCCGTTCTGGCTTTGGTGCTGGCCGCTTGGGCCCTGACCCGCCGGGAGATGAATTGGGGTTTGCCGGCTGACATGGACCCGCTTGAGGGATGGATTGTCGGCGCCTGAGGGGCTCGGGCGCGGACGGAGTCACCCTCGATGCGCTGGGCTTGACATCAAGCCCAAATTCGAAAATAGTACGACCGTTCGTATTTTTTTCGATCGCCAGTGGTTAAACACAGCGAATCAATCAGGATGGGTCACGTTGGGTAAAGGCGAACAGACTCGCGCCGGTATCGTCGACGCGGCGCTACAGATTGCGGCGCAACAGGGCCTCGAGGGGCTGACGATTGGTCAGTTGGCCGAGCATCGACAGATGTCGAAGAGCGGCGTCTTTGCTCATTTCGGGTCGCGCGAGGAGTTGCAGATCATGGTCCTCGAAGCCCATGAGGCCCGTTTTATTGCGGATGTTCTAAGGCCGGCCCTGGCCCGCCCGCGCGGCCTTGAACGCCTGACGGCGATTTTTGAGGCTTGGGTCGCTCGCACCGTTTACACCGCGCCGCATGGGTGCATTTTTATTTCCGGTGCTGCGGAGTACGACGATCGGTCCGGTCCGGTCCGGGATGTTCTGGTCCGCATGGTGCGCGGCTGGCAGCGTGAACTGGTTCGGGCCGTCTCGCAGGCAATCGAGTCCCGCCAGCTAGAGGCGTCGACGGACCCCGAGCAAGTGGTGTTTGAGTTGCACGGAATCATTCTGACGCTGCATCACGATGGGCGTTTGTTGCGCTCTAGCGGATCAGCGGAGCGCGCCTATCGGGCCTTCGATCGATTGATGCGCTCGTTTGCCCCCGAGCAGGTTTTTTGATCCTCTGAAATTTTTAATCCAGGAAGTAACACGATGCCCCAATATCACGCACCCCTGAGGGACCAGCAGTTCGTTCTTTTCGAGTTGCTCGATACCGAGGCGCATCTCGCCTCGTTGCCCGCGCATGCGTCGACCGATCGTGCGCTGATTGATCAGGTACTGGAAGAAGGCGGGCGCTTTTGCTCGGAAGTCCTTCAGCCAGTCAATCACGCGGGCGATGAGGTCGGTTGCCAACATGATCCGGTCACGGGCGCGGTCAAGACGCCCCCGGGCTTTAAAGAAGCGTGGGATCAGTTTCAGGCGGCCGGATGGCCCGCGTTGTCTGCCGATCCTGAATATGGTGGGCAGGGGCTGCCCGCGATCATCGGTTCGACGATGAACGAGATGCTTAATTCGGCGAGCCAATCCTGGGCGATGTACCCGGGACTCACGATTGGCGCCTACTCCTGCCTCCATGCACACGGGAGCGCACAGCAACAGGCCACCTACCTGCCCAAGCTGGTTTCGGGCGAGTGGAGCGGGACGATGTGCCTAACGGAACCCCATTGCGGGACCGATCTGGGTCTGTTGCGCACGCGCGCCGAACCGGCGGCTGATGGAAGCTACCGAATCACGGGTACCAAGATTTTTATTTCTTCGGGTGAGCATGATCTGACCCAGAACATCGTCCATCTCGTGTTGGCTCGACTGCCCGACGCCCCCGCGGGTACCCGCGGGATCTCGTTGTTTGTGGTGCCCAAATTCCTGCCGCAAGGCGAAGGCGCCACTGCCACCGCCGGTCCGCGCAATGCGGTCAAGGCGGCCCGTATCGAAGAGAAGATGGGTATTCACGGCAACGCCACCTGTGTCATGGATTTCGATGGTGCAACCGGCTGGTTGGTGGGTGAACCCAACCGCGGACTCCCCGCGATGTTCGTGATGATGAATGGCGCCCGTCTTGGGGTTGGCATTCAGTCCCTGGGGCTGATGGAAGTGGCGTACCAGAATGCGGTGGCGTATGCCAAAGATCGCGCTCAGGGTCGAAGCCTGACGGGGGTTAAGGCCGCCCATCAACCTGCCGACCCGATTCTGGTTCATGCCGATGTGCGGCGTATGTTGCTGACCATCCGCGCCTGGACCGAGTCGAGCCGCGCGCTCGCACTCTGGGGCGCACAACTGCTCGATACGCATTTGTCACACCCTGACGCTCAAGCGCGTCAGGACGCCGACGACGCCCTGGCGATCATGACGCCCGTCATCAAAGCGTTCATCACCGATAACGGGTTTACGTGCACCAACCTCGCACTCCAGGTCTTTGGCGGGCATGGCTATATCCGCGAATGGGGGATGGAGCAATACGTTCGCGATGCCAGAATCAATATGATTTATGAAGGCACCAACAGCATCCAGTCGCTGGATCTGCTCGGTCGCAAAGTGCTCGGCGATCAGGGCGCAAAGCTCCGGAAGCTCGGCCAACCGATGCGGGAATTTGTCGAGGCCCATGGGCACCGCGAGGACATGGCCGAGTTCGTCAACCCGCTCGCCGATCTCGCCGCAAAGGTCGAGAAAGTGACGATGGAAATTGCGATGAAGGCCATGGGCAATGCCGACGAGGTCGGCGCCGCTTCGGTCGACTACTTGCGTTTGATCGGCCATCTGATGACGGCTTATCTGTGGGCGCGGATGGCCTTGATTGCACTGGATCACGGAGGCTCAAAGCCCGACGGGGAGGCCTTCTATCGCGCTAAGCTGGCGACCGCACGGTTTTACTTCGCCCGCCTGTTGCCCGAGACCGCGGGTCTGCTGGTGAGCGCACGAGCCGGGGCCGCTTGCCTGATGACACTCGAAGCGGATTTGTTCTGATTGAGCACCTACGCTGATTGCTCAACTATGGAAATTTTTGAATGAATGCCATCGATCAACGATTCCTCGTTCGCCGCGTGGCGGTACTCGGCTCTGGTGTCATGGGGGCACAAATTGC
>RFVZ01000117.1 GCA_009922405.1 Betaproteobacteria bacterium | reverse complement strand
ATCGCTTGTTTGGCCTGAAATTTCAGTCACGCCCTGATCTACAGGGATATCACCCGAGTGTCAGCTGTTGGGAAGTCACCGACGCAGGCGATGCCCATGTGGGTTTATTCTTAAGTGACAATTTCGCCCGCAGCACGAAGCGCTCGGGCGCATGGATGAGCACCTTTCGCGACCAATCGAACCTGCAGCAAGTGGTCAGACCGATTGTCGTTAACAACAATAATTTTGCGCAGGCGCCAGCCGGAAAACCGACGCTGCTAAGCCTCGATGACGCCCGGACGCTCTTCCATGAATTTGGACATGGATTACATGGTTTGTTGTCGCAATGCCGCTTCCCTAGACTTTCGGGAACCAGCGTACTGCGCGATTTTGTTGAATTTCCGTCGCAGATCCTGGAGAACTGGCTTTTGCAGCCGGAAATTCTGAAGGTTTACGCAACCCATTGCGAAACTGGCGAGGCGATGCCGGATGCATTAATCGAGCAGATTTTGAAGGCTCAGACTTTCAATCAGGGATTCGCGACGGTCGAGTATCTGGCCTCGGCCTTGGTCGATCTGGACCTGCACGCGCATGCCGCGCCCGATTCACTTGACCTGCTCGAATTTGAGCAGCAAACGCTCAGCGCGCTGCAGATGCCCGGTGGTATCGGAATGCGCCATCGTCTGCCGCACTTTTCGCATTTATTCTCATCAAACGGCTATGCGTCCGCTTACTACGTGTACCTCTGGGCCGAGGTGCTGGAGGCCGATGGATTTGATGCCTTTACCGAAACGGGCGATGTTTTCGATCCGGCGCTGGGTCAGTCCCTGCGGAAAAACATCTTTTCGGCGGGTAACCGCCAGGACCCGATGCAGGCTTACATCGCGTTCCGTGGGCGGCCCCCCGCGGTCGACCCAATGCTTCGAAAGCGGGGGTTGTTGTAATGGGTTCTAGGCGACGCTCCCCTTAACTTCCCTGCACCGCCCGCGTTGAGGCCTGCGCCGCGTACTTACCCAACTCAAGCTTGGCGAGCGCTGCGCGGTGCACTTCGTCCGGACCATCGGCGAAGCGCAGAGTGCGGGCGCCGGCCCACATTCCGGCCAATGGGAAGTCGTCACTCACGCCGCCGCCGCCATGCGCCTGAATGGCCTGGTCGATGATGTCGCAGGCGACATTGGGTGCGACGACTTTGATCATGGCGATTTCAGCTTGGGCGGATTTGTTGCCAGCCTTGTCCATGATGTAAGCGGCTTTCATCGTCAGCAGGCGGGCCATTTCGATCCGGCAACGGGCATCGGCGATGCGCTCGTGCCAGACGCTCTGGGTTGATACCGGCTTACCAAAAGCGACCCGGCTCATGAGGCGCTTGCACATCAGCTCGAGCGCGCGTTCAGCCAGTCCAAGAAGGCGCATGCAATGGTGGATGCGGCCTGGTCCGAGGCGGCCCTGGGCAATTTCAAATCCACGCCCTTCGCCAAGCAGAATGTTGGACGCGGGCACGCGCGCATGGTCGAAGACCACTTCGCAGTGCCCGTGTGGCGCATCGTCGTAGCCGTAAACGCTCAGTGGGCGAAGAATCTTCACGCCTTCGGTGTCGACCGGGACCAGAATCATCGACTGCTGTGCATGTCGACTCGGGTTGTTGGGGTCGCTCTTACCCATGACGATCATGATTTTGCAGCGCGGGTCACCCGCACCGCTGATCCACCACTTGCGTCCGGTGATGACGTACTCGTCGCCATCGCGCTCGATTCGGGTTTCGATGTTGGTGGCATCGCTCGAGGCGACTGCAGGTTCAGTCATCGCAAACGCCGAGCGGATCTCACCCGCGAGCAGGGGCTTGAGCCAGCGGTCGCGGTGCTCGGGCGCGGCATACCGGCGCAGTGTTTCCATGTTGCCGGTATCGGGTGCGCTGCAATTGAAGATCTCGGGCGCCCAAGGGATCTGACCCATGATTTCGGCCAAGGGTGCGTATTCGACGTTGGTCAACCCAGCGCCATGTTCGGCGGAGAATTGCGCGTGAAACTCAGAATGAGCGCCGCCGGCCTGGCCACCAGAGGGGTCGGTTGCGGGCAACCAAAGATTCCACAACCCGGCTGCGCGCGCCTTGGGCTTGAGCTCTTCGATGACCGGCAGTGGCGACCAACGCTTACCGCGTGTGGTCTGCTCGGCCAGTTCTTCCTCGAAGCGATGCTCCGCCGGGAAAACATGGGTTTGCATGAAGGCGCGTACGCGCTCCTGAAGTTCGAGGGCGCGAGGGGTATGTGCAAAGTCCATTGGGTTTCAGTCTCTGGTTTGATTGTTGAGTTTAAATATTAAGTCTTGAATGATTTCAGGATGAACGTGCAGTTTGCCAACCGAGTTCGGCAAGCGGTCTCGCACGCTTACCCGATTGAATCGCCTCTGCGCTTGACGCGGTACCGTCGACTGCGCGTTTCATGATGCCTTGCAGAATGCCTGCCAGCCGGAAGAGGTTGAACGCCAGGTAAAAGCGCCAGGCTTGCGGCGCGATCGGGTTACGGCCAGTACGTTGAAGGTAACGGTCCAGGTAGGCCTGCGCTGTTGGGATTCCGAGCGCTGGTAGATCGAGACCTGACATACCCCGGAACACGTTCGGCTCGAGGTGCCAGACCATGACGTTGTACGAAAAGTCGGCCAGCGGGTGGCCTAGCGTGGAGAGTTCCCAGTCGAGCACTGCCAGCACCCGCGGTTCATCCTTGGCGAAGATCATGTTGTCGAGGCGGAAATCACCGTGGACGATCGAGGTCTCGTCACCCGCCGGGATGTGGGCGGGCAACCACTCGATCAAGGCCTCCATGGCATCAATTTTTTCGGTCTCGCTGGCCCGATACTGTTTGGTCCAGCGCGCGATCTGGCGTTCAAAATAATTGCCCGGGCGGCCAAAATCACCCAACCCGATGGCGGTGTAATCCACCTGGTGGAGCGCTGCGATGACTCGATTCATGTCATCAAAAATGGCCGATCGTTCGGTGGTGGAGAACCCTGGTAGGCTAGGGTCCCAGAGGACGCGGCCATCGACATGTTCCATCCAGTAGAACGATCTACCAATTACGGATTCGTCTTCGCACAGGGCTACCATCTTCGCAACCGGAACGTCCGTATTGGCGAGGCCTTGCTGGACCCGGAATTCACGCTCGATGGCATGCGCAGAGGGTAGTAGTTTGGCGGCCGGACCGGGTTTGGTGCGCATGACCCAGCGCTTGGGTTGGCCCGCGCCGGCGCCAAAGCCCCGCGCGGTGACCATATAGGTCGGGTTGGATTGTCCGCCTTTGAATTGCGTGACTTCGAGACCGTGTTGGGCCTCGGGAACATTTGCTCGGGCCCAGGCCTCGAGCGATTCGATCTCAAACCGATGACTATCGGCCATGGGTTTGGTACCGACAAAGGCGTTGGCTGCGGCGGTCTTGCGCCACGTCAGATACTGCATCAGCAGGTTTTCCATCGTCGAATGACGAAGGTTGGGCTGCAACAGATCGACTGCCGAAAGGTTTACATGACGGATGATCCAGTCGCGTTCTGTCTCGCCCACGTCGAGTGCATTAATACACGCGGGTGCCTGTGAGAGACCGCCCATGAGCGTTCGGCTACCGGTCAACGCATACGACAACACCACCCGATTGACGCCACCGTGCAAGACCAGCAAGACGGTGCGCCAGGTCGGATCAGCGCGCAAACGAACGATCGCGGGATGGACCCGATCCATCAACTCGCCAATCGATTCACCGCCCAGGAATCGGGCCTCTTCATCGACCGTCCCCTCGAACGCGCCCAAGAACGATTGACGCAAGTCCTGGTCGGCGATCGAACTGAGATGACCGCCACGAATTTCTTCGAGTTCGGGCCACGCTTCGACTAACACTTCTGGGTGGTCGGCGGCGGCAAGAACGCGCGTGGCGGTTTCGACCGTCCGGTTCAGGCCGCTCGTGATTACCCGATCGAAGCGGACGGATTCCGCGCCAAACAATCGACCAGCTGCGTCTGCTTGTTCACGCCCTTCTGCGTCGAGCGCGATCGTGATCGGGTCGAAGGGTGAACCATCGGGTGCAAAGTAGGTCACGCTGCCGTGGCGCATCAGGTAAATACGGCGGCGCTCGGGCGGGGTGAAGTGGAACATTTCAGGAGGCGGGTGGTGATCTGCGAGGTTCGGTGGCGGATAGGACGGGCTCGTCGTCGGAGCCAACCCCCGCCATTCTAGGATAAGGATGTTGTGGTCCGATCTCGTTCCCGATCTTGGAGAAGTCGCCACTGAACTTTACCCGTCCCTGATTTGGGCAGGCTCGCCATGAACTCGACCTGGCGCGGCACTTTGTAGGCGGCCATGTGGGCGCGCGCCCACTCGATGATCGCTGATTCATCCACGGTATTCACAAAAGCCGGGCGCAAGACCACCACCGCTTTGACAGTCTCGCCGCGAACAGGATCGGGTGCTGCAATGATGCAGGCCTCGTGAATTGCCGGGTGGGCATAGAGGAGCGACTCGACCTCAGCAGGCCAGACTTTGAAGCCCGATGCATTGATCATGCGTTTAAGCCGATCGACCATGAAAAAATAACCATCCTCATCGACGCGACCGAGATCGCCTGTGCGCAGGAATCGCTTGCCTTCGATGATGATGAAGGATTCCTCGTTGGCCTCGGGCTTATTCCAGTAACCCTGCATGATCGGGGGGCCATGAACGACGATCTCGCCGGTTTCGCCCTGCGGGCATTCGACGAGTGTGGTCGGGTCAATCACGCGTGAATCAACGCCCACAAATGGGATACCCAGGCATTGTCGTTTCGGACGGTGAGGTGGGTTGAGGTGCGTCGGGGCGATTGTTTCGGTCATCCCGTAGCCTTCGACATACGAGAGGCCAAGCAGTTGATGCAGGCGGCCGGCAACGGCCTCCGGCATGGCTGCGCCGCCACCGTTGATGCGCTGGACGCTGGACAGATCAAAGGTCTCGAGTTGGGGGTGGGCAAGAAAGTCCACGACCATAGCGGCGATCATACTGAGCGCATTAATCCGGTGGCGCTCGATACAGCGTAGCGCCACCTCGCGGTCCCAGCGCGCCAGTACGACGACGGTCGCACCGAGATACAGCGGACCATTCATGCTGCCCTGCATGCCAGTGACATGAAAAAAGGGCAGGGATGCGAGGAAGACGAGATCCTGATGGGTACCGAACCACGAGAGCGGAACGACGGCGTTATGCATCACGCTGCGGTGCGTATGCATGCAACCTTTCGGATTGCCCGTGGTCCCCGAGGTATAGGGCATGACGCAGAGATCATCAGGCTTCGAAGATCGTTCGCTTGCGCGCAAACCGGCCCCCAGCGCACTGGACCAGGCCGTGAAGGTGGTCGTTGAGCGGATCGTGGTTTCTGCGCGCGGCGCGCGAACAAAATCCGGGACGTTCAGATCGGTCGGCGTCTTCAGATAGTCGGAGTAAGAGGCCACCACCACGTGCTGGAGCAATTGGCCGGACGACGGTGCAACCTCAGATGCGACCTCAGATGTAACCTCAGATGTAACCTCAGCCAACAGGTTTTGCGCAACGATTGCAACGGTCGAGCCCGAGTCCCGAACCATGTGCGCGAGTTCCTCGGCACGGTTCATCGGATTGACCGGAACCACAATCGCACCGGCACGAAGAATGGCGTAAAAACTAATAATGAATTGAGGACTATTCTGTAAAAAAAGAATGACCCGGTCGCCCGCGCGAACGCCACAGGGGCCTTGCAGATAACCCGCCAGCGCTTCGCATTCGTCCTTGAATTGAGCGAACGTCAGGGCGCTGTCATAAAAAATAATGAAAGGTTTGTCGGGCCATCGCAATGCCGAGATTTCGACGTTGGCGTAGAGATCCGTTTCGGGCACTGAAACGGTTCGTGGCAGTCCAGGTGGCCAATGCAGCCAATGGGGTGAATCAGGCGAACCGGGCGAACCCGGCAACATGCTCGGCTGGGATTGATTCATCTGGGACTGACTCATCTGGGACTGACTCATGGCGATCATCGACCTCAGATGATGCTCGAACCGCCATCGACGGCAATCGCCTGCCCAGTGATGTGGCGGGCGGCATCACTGGCCAGAAAGACCACGGCGCCCTTCAGATCCTCTTCGCCGCCAATGCGCCGCAGGGGCGTGCGGGCCATCAACGAATCGGCAAATTTTTCGATCAGCGCGTTGGCCATTTTTGAGGGAAAGAATCCCGGGCAAATTGCATTCACATTGATCCCGAATTCGCCCCACTCGGCCGCCAGCGCGCGGGTAAAATTGATTAGCGCGGCTTTGGACGTGTTGTAGGCGATGGTTTGCATCCCAGGTGGGTTTCCCCGCAATCCCGCAATCGATGCGAGGTTAATGATCTTGCCGCGACCGGCTGGGATCATCACGCGACGACCCACCTCACGCGAGAGGTAAAACGGGGCGTCGACGTTGAGCGTCATCACTTTGCGCCAGGCCTCATCCGGATAGTTCGCGGTGGGTGCTCCCCAGGTTGCGCCCGCGTTATTCACCAGAATATCGATCGTTCCAAATCGTTCGAGTACGGCGTCGACCAGAGGCGCGACGTTGGACGCCTGGCTCAAGTCGCAGGGGACTGCCAACACTTCGAAACCCTGAGCCTCGAGTTTGGCCTGCGCCTCAGCGAGTTCAACGGGTTTGCGCGCACAGATCGCGAGCTTGCAGCCCATCTCACCCAGGGCCTCGGCCATTTGCAGGCCAAGACCGCGCGAAGCGCCAGTGACCAGTGCGACCCGGCCGGTCAAATCAAATAAGGCTTTCACGCTCATGAATCCGCTCCTCAAAATTCGCGATACAGTTCTGTGACTTCTCGGACACGGTATCGCCTGCGTTGTCTCGCGGTCAATCGTGGTCAACCCGCCCCTCTCATTAATTGGATAGTCAACATGCAAGCTCTGATGTGTCACGCCTGGGGGCCGATCGATCAACTTCGGGTCGAAGAGGTCCTTGACCCTCATCCCGGACCAGGTCAGGCGGTCGTGGATGTGCATGCCGCATCGGTAAATTTTCCCGATGCTCTGATCGTGCAGGGCAGTTATCAGGTGAAGCCCGCGTTGCCTTTTTCGCCCGGTGCGGAACTGGCTGGGGTCGTGCGCGAAGTGGCAGCGGATGTGACCCACGTCAAGCCCGGTGATCGCGTCATTGCGTTCCCGGGTTACGGCGCGTTTGCCCAACGGTGTCTGGTCGAGGCGGCTCGATTGATGCCATTGCCGGTCGAGATGGATTTCGACACCGGTGCGTCCTTCATGCTGACGTATGGGACCTCGATTCACGCATTGCGAACGATCGGCAAATTGCAGGCTGGTGAGACGCTTCTGGTCCTGGGCGCCGCCGGGGGCGTTGGCCTGGCCGCGATCGAGATTGCGCGAGCGATGGGAGCGAACGTGATCGCTGGCGCTTCGAGCGATCAACGCCTAGAACTCTGTCGAGCCCATGGGGCACAAACCACCATTAATTACCGCACTGAAGACCTGCGGGCCCGCATTGACGAAATCACCGCGCGTCGGGGTGTCGATATGGTTTACGACCCGGTTGGTGGATCTTTGGCCGAAACCGCCTTGCGTGCAACGGCCTGGCGTGGCCGTTATCTGGTCGTCGGTTTTGCTGCAGGTGAGATCCCGAAGATTGCGCTCAATCTTGCCCTGTTGCGCGAGCGCGCCATCCTCGGCGTCTTTTGGGGCGACGCGATGCGC
>RFVZ01000116.1 GCA_009922405.1 Betaproteobacteria bacterium | reverse complement strand
CGCTCGAGCGCGCGACAGGCACTCATGACTTCAGTCCAGATGGCCGCGATCGCAGATGGAGGCAATGCGCTACCCAGCGCCTCGTTTTGATGCTGCAGGCCAAGGATCACTTGCGCCTCGCGTTCGGGCCGCCAGACCGGTGCATCGAGAACAGCTTTAAGTTCACCGACCTTGTGTGCGATTCCGGCACGACGGACAAGCAATCGCAGAAGCTCGCAATCGACTTCGTCGATCTCGCGACGCAGATCATTCAAGCCCGGTTGATCCATCCGATCAGCCATGAATCAGATCCTGCGGATCCGCCTGACCACCCGACGCCTCAGGCCTCAGGCGCGGGCAAATCACCCGGTGCAGAGCCAGGGGAATCCGGAGAATCCGCAGACTCGGCTGGCTCCACAGAATCATCATCAATCGCTTCTACCGCGGACTCGGCTACCTTTTGCAGCCCAGCCAGCTGAGCCCCCTGATCGAGGGCGATCAATTTGACCCCCATCGTGACTCGGCTTGACGCTTTGACTTCGGAAACGCGGGTACGCACCAAAACGCCGCCGTCAGTAATCAGCATGATCTCGTCGACCGGCTCAACCAGGACCGCCGCGACAACTGAGCCATTACGATCGCCCGTTTGAATCGCAATCACGCCCTTGGTCCCACGGCCCTTGCGGGGGTAATCGGTGACTGGGGTGCGTTTGCCAAAACCGTTGGCGGTTGCACAAAGCACGGCTGGCGGTTCGGCCATCGTGTCAACGCCCGAGGCGACGAGCAACTGGATAATGCTCTGCTCCGCATCAAGCCACATGCCCCGCACGCCGTGGGCATTTCGCCCCATCGGTCGGACATCTTCTTCCGCAAACCGAACGGCCTTGCCCGCGTCTGAGAACAGCATGATGTCGTGCTGGCCATCCGTGATCGCGGCACCCACCAGGAAATCGCCCGGATCGAGATCCACCGCGATGATTCCGGCGGTGCGCCGATTGCCAAAATCACTTAGCGGGGTCTTCTTAACGGTCCCGCGTCGGGTCGCCATGAAGACATAGTGCTGGTCATCGAAGGCTTTGACCGGCAACACAACCGTAATCTTCTCGCCGTCCACAAGCGGAAAGCAGTTGATGATCGGACGTCCGCGGGACGTGCTCGAGCCCTGCGGGACCTCGTAGACCTTCATCCAGTAAACTCGGCCGCGGTCCGAAAAGCACAGCAGCGTGTCATGAGTATTGGCGATGAAGAGCTGGTCGACCCAGTCGTCCTGACGGGGTGCAGCGGCCTGACGACCACGGCCGCCCCGGCGCTGCGCACGATACTCCGAAAGCGGCTGGCTCTTGACGTAGCCACCGTGCGTGATCGTCACCACCATGTCGGTGGGGGTAATCAGGTCCTCAACCCCGAGTTCGGTGGCATTGGCCTCGATCGTCGAGCGTCGGGCGTCGCCAAACTGGCGCCGGATATCATGCAACTCATCCGTGATTATGGCGGTAATGCGCTCAGCCCGGGCCAGGATGTCCAGTAGATCGGCGATCGTCAGCACAATCTCGCGGTATTCCGTGACAATCCGGTCTTGTTCCAACCCCGTGAGGCGCTGCAGCCGCATGTTCAAAATCTCTTGGGCCTGCGCCTCGGACAGCCGGTAGCCGTTCGGGCTAAGACCCAGCGCCGGGTCCATCCCTTCGGGGCGGAACGCTCGCAACCGCGACGCAACGTCTGAGCCATCGTCGCCACCGGCAGCGCGTTCGACCATTTCGCGGGCAAGACCAGGGTCCCAGGTCCGCTCGAGCAAGCGTTCTTTTGCCACTGGCGGTGTCGGGGCGGCCTTGATCAAAGCGATCATGTCGTCGACATTGGCCAGTGCAACCGCCAACCCTTCCAGCAGATGGCCTCGCTCGCGAGCTTTGCGCAATTCGAAAACCGTCCGCCGTGTCAACACTTCACGGCGATGCGACAGAAAACACTCGAGCATCTGACGCAAATTCAACAGGCGAGGCTGGCCGTCGACCAAGGCGACCATGTTCATGCCGAACGTGTCCTGCAGCTGGGTCGACTTGTACAAATTATTAAGCACAACCTCGGGGACTTCGCCGCGCTTGAGCTCAATGACGACACGCATCCCGGACTTATCGGATTCGTCCCGGATGTCGCTGATCCCGTCGATTTTCTTCTCGTTGACCAGTTCCGCCATGCGCTCCAACAAGGTGCGCTTATTGACCTGATACGGCAGCTCGTCGACGATGATCGACTGACGGCCCGTGGCACCAGCGCGCTCAATGTCTTCAAAGTGCGTTCGGGCGCGCATGACCACCCGCCCGCGCCCCGTGCGATAGCCCTCGCGAACGCCCGTGAGTCCGTAAATAATTCCGGCTGTTGGGAAATCAGGGGCTGGGATCTTCTCGATCAGTTCGTCAACGGTGACGTCCGGGCGTTCGAGCAAAAGCAGGCAACCGTCAAGAACCTCGTTGAGATTATGTGGCGGCATATTGGTCGCCATGCCGACCGCGATTCCGGAGCTTCCGTTGATCAAAAGGTTCGGAATCCGTGCCGGCAGAATCAGCGGCTCGCGCTCGCTACCATCATAGTTGGGACCAAAGTCCACAGTCTCGCGATCAATATCGGCAAGCAATTCGTGCGCGATACGACTGAGGCGGATCTCGGTGTATCGCATCGCGGCGGCGTTATCGCCATCGACCGAGCCGAAATTGCCTTGGCCGTCGACCAACAAATAACGCAGTGAAAAATCCTGCGCCATACGGACGATGGTGTCGTAGACCGCACTGTCCCCATGCGGGTGATATTTGCCGATGACGTCGCCGACGATCCGTGCGCTTTTTTTGTAGGGCCGGTTCCAGTCATTGTTAAGTTCATGCATCGCGAACAGCACGCGACGATGAACCGGTTTGAGTCCGTCACGAACGTCAGGTAACGCTCGCCCGACGATTACGCTCATTGCGTAATCCAGGTACGAACGACGCATTTCCTCCTCGAGACTGACCGGGAGAGTTTCTTTGGCAAAGCTATCCATGTGGCCGAATTGTAACATTTAGGGGCTCGGCTGACCGTGTTGCTTCAAAGAGACGCCCAACCAACCCAACAGTGGGCGGGGTTTTACATCCAGTAGCGAGACACACCACCCTGTGGCACACTTTGGTGGTCTTTCCCTGTGAGGATCAACATGAAGTATTCAGTTCAACTGCGTGTCGCTGTGTCTGCAATCGCAGTCACTGCCAGCGGTTTGGTTTTGGCCCAGACGGTCAACCCGAACAACCCCGGCTACGTGATCGGGGCCTCCGGTTCGCAGATCGTTAAAAGTGGTGCCAACCTTTGCTGGCGCACCGGCTCGTTCACGCCCGCGAATGCAATCGCCGGATGTGACGACGATCTGCTTCCCAAAGCCGCTCCGCCCGCACCAGTGCCAGCACCAGCCCCGGCGCCTGCTGCTGCCCCTGCACCCGCACCGGCCCAGGTCCAACCCAAAGCTGCCGAAGTAGCGCCCAAAGCCGCACCGCCGGCCCCGGCCGTGGTTGCCCCAGTGCCCGCGCCAGCCGCTGCCCCATCACCCCGCCCGACTAGCGAAAAAGTCAGCTTCGCTTCCGACACGTTCTTTGATTTTGACAAGACAGTCGTCAAACCCGAAGGCAAAGCAAAGCTCGACGCATTGATTGGTCAGATCAAGGGCATCGCCCTTGAAGTGGTTATCGCCGTCGGCCACACCGACAGTGTTGGCTCCGATAAGTACAACGATCGCCTATCGCAGCGTCGTGCTGATTCAGTGAAAGCGTATCTGGTTAGCAAAGGCATCGAGCCCAATCGGATCTACACCGAAGGCAAAGGTGAAAAGCAACCTGTTGCCAGCAATAAGACCAAGGAAGGACGGGCAAAGAACCGTCGCGTAGAAATCGAAGTCGTGGGAACCCGACCGACCAAGTAAGCTTAGGTTGATCCCGACTCAGACGCCCCGCTGGCTCAAGCTCTCGGGGCGTTTTTCCATTTCACGGAGCGTCTGCGACGCAAAGCCCGGGATTCAATATCGTGCCCACTTACGCATCAACCAGCCAGTCTGGGTCCTCTAACTTCGATCCCGGTGAACTCTCCAAGTTTCAGGCCTTGGCATCGCGCTGGTGGGATCCAGAATCCGAATTCAAGCCGCTGCATGCCATTAATCCACTGCGACTCGGATGGATCGATGCGCTCGCACCACTGACGGGTCGACGTATCGTCGATGTGGGTTGTGGGGGCGGCATCCTGGCCGAATCCATGGCGCGGGCGGGTGCGGTGGTCACCGGGATCGATCTGGCTGATCGCCCTCTCAAGGTGGCCGAATTACATCGCCTGGAAAGCGGTGTCAGTGTTCAATACCGACGCATCGCCGCCGAAGACTTGGCGCAGGCAGAGCCTGAATCCTTCGATACCGTGACCTGCATGGAGATGCTCGAGCACGTGCCCGATCCCGCCTCCACCATTCGGGCCTGTGCCGAAATGGCCAAGCCCGGTGGCTGGTTGTTCTTCTCGACCATTAATCGCAATCCAAAAGCATTTCTGTTCGCGATTATCGGCGCCGAGTATGTGCTGCGGTTGCTTCCCCGCGGAACCCACGAATACGACAAATTCATTAAGCCGTCCGAACTCGTCGGATCCGCCCGCTCGGCCGGACTCGAACTGGTCGAGATGAAAGGTCTGACCTACAATCCGCTGAGTCAGGTCTATGCGCTGCATCCCAATGATGTCTCCGTGAATTACCTGGTTGCATTGCGCAAACACGCCCCATGAATCCGTCGTCGCCTTTCATCCCAGAGGCGGTTTTTTTCGATCTTGACGGCACCCTTGCCGACACCGCCGAAGATCTCTCCGCCCCGGTCAATGCCATGCGGGAAGCGCGCGGCCTCGCCGCCCTGCCAGTATCGGACCTGCGGCCCTTTGTTTCTCGCGGGGCGCGCGGGCTGATCGGCCGGGCCTTCGGACTGCAGCCAGAGGACGAGGGCTATGAGGCGATGCGAGTCGAATTTCTCCAGCGTTATGAGCAAGGCCTGGTCATTCACACGCGGCTTTTCGACGGCATGGGGGAGGTTCTCGAGGCGCTCGACGCAGCAGGAATCCAATGGGGGGTGGTCAGCAACAAGGCCGAGCGCCTGGTGATTCCAGTCCTTGCCGGTCTTGGACTTAGCGCACGCAGTGCGACCGCGGTGGGCGGAGATACGACCCCGCATGCCAAACCGCATCCTGCACCGCTACTCCACGCCGCGAATCTAGCCCAGGTCACACCGAATCGGTGTGTCTACGTCGGCGACGATCGACGCGACATTCAAGCCAGCGACGCCGCGGGAATGTTCTCAATTGCAGCGGGCTGGGGGTTTTATGACGCCTCAGAGCCGCCGGAGACCTGGGGGGCTGGAGCCGTCGCTGATGTCCCCGCGCGCCTCAAGGCCTGGCTCGACCTTACTGGCGCAACACCTCGTCGCTGACCTGACGCGCGCTGAGCCTGTCCTCGCGCGGCAAAAGCGCAAACATCGCAATCACCATCCGCTCCAGTTCGGCGCGGTCGGGTTTCCCCGCCATCCGCTTCAGCGCCTCGTCTAGCAAGGTGCGCGCTTCGGCTCGGTCGGTCCACGCCCTGCTGTCGAAATCCCGCTCAAATCCGGCGATGTAGGACGCCCAGAGGCCGATATCCTCGCGAACCAACGTAAAGACGTGAGCCCGAATCTCGTCAGTCATCGCGCGGGCAATCCGCGGGTCCTTGAGGGTCCGCAAGGCAGCAATGCGCTGATGAAATTCGTCAATGACCGGCTGCACCGCAGTCGATTGCAGACGTCGCACCGTCACAGTCAAGGAGGCCATTGCCGCTTCGAGACGTTTTTCAGCGCGCAACCAATCGGCCGATCGGTCCGACGCATCCAGCTCGACCATCGCCGAGCGGAGCCGTTCTCGCACCTCAAGCAAACGATCCAGGTCCGCCTCGTCGGCAACCATCAGCTTTTCGAGTGCGTCGAATTCGACCTCGAGTCGAATCAAGGTCTCAGGTGGGGCGATATCGCGAACACGAGCAACCACCGAACGCGCTTCGGTCAGATCGGCACGCAAGCGGCTGTGATCCTCAGATTGCAGATTGGGCTCCATTGCCCGATCGATCTGCTCATCCACAGCAGGGAAAAATACCGTCGCTGTAATCCGCCGTGACGCATCGACCTTCAGGGTGATTTCGACTGCGCTACCTTCTGGAAGCGTCGTCGTCAGGTCTTTTCCAGTCAGGGTGATCGAGCCCAGCGGTTGATTCAAGCTTGCTTTCGAGCCGATCGCTTCATAAGCCATTTCGACAAATTCGATGCAGATCCGATCGTCAGCTTCACCCGCCCGAATAGCTTTAGCGGTCCGGTAGGTGCCTTTACCGCGGGCCGGCAAGGAACGATTCTTTTCGAGCCCAGCGATCGGATAGACCCCCTGCTGACCACTGGCCAAATCGACAACGTCAACCCCAATGTGATAGGGCAGCGTGGCGTGGGCAATCCGCAGCCCCTGCAAAATCGAGAATTCAGCCGGCTCGGCATCGAGAGAATTACCCTGCGAATCGGTCAAGGTGACTTCGAAGCGATTCTGCACACCGGGCTCAAGAGCCGCCGTCAACACAGCCACGTCATCTTCAAGGGCCAAGCGCCCGCTGGTCCATCCACGGTCAGCGCGCACCAGTTCGATCGAAAGCGACTCCGGGAGGACTCCGGTCGACAACTCGCGGTCCACCCGCACGCCGACAGTGACTTCCGTTTCCACCGTGCTGTCGGGATGGCGCAGGGTGAGCTGCGCTTTACTCGTATCACGCCGTTGCATCGCGCGCGGGACCTGTCGGGTCGACGCGAAAATTGCGGCCCCACGCGCCACTGCGGTCATCGGATCAACCCGCGTATCGAGTCGCTCAGTGAGTTGTTCGCGCAGCATCCGACGCAAGGTTTGAGAGAGCGTCGGCCCCCCCACGGGGATCAAGGTTCGCAGGCTCTCACCGCTCAAACCATTCCGTGCCAGCAGTGGGTCTCGCCACGCGCTCCCAATCGCTCAACAGCAAATTGATTTCGGCGATGATTTCCTCGCCTTCATCGTCGTCGCCGAGATCTTCAATCTCGATCAGCACGCTCTCGCGGGTCGACAACTGAATTTTCGCGCGTTCCGCATGCCGTTTTAGGGCGCCTGAGAGCAGGCGCCTGCGTTCCGGATCAGCCAGGGTCTGCGTCAACGCCAGCTGAGAATCGACCGCAAGCGCCGGCAACAGCAGTTCTTCTACGATCGCCTGATCGAGGTTCTTGCCCCCGAGGTGGTTATCACCTTCGGTATCCACCACGCGCATCACACCTTCTTCAACTCGCATCAAAGCGGCATCAAAGGTCCCGCCACCGAAGTCAAAAACGAGCCAGTGCCCGTCGATGGCTCCGGCCTGAATCCCGTAGGCGATCGACGCCGCGATCGGTTCCTGCAAGAGTTCCACATAAGCAAAGCCCGCCATCTCGGCAGCCCGCTGGGTTGCATCGAGCTGGTTCTGGCGAAACATCGCGGGCACCGTGATGACGGCCGTATCAACGGGCTCGTCGCGCACATAGCTCCTGAGCTTGCGCAAGACGTGCGCTGAAAGAGCCTCCGAGGCGAAATCATCCGCCATGTGGTCACTGTGGTACTGGCGGTCCGTGCCCATCGTTCGCTTGAACTCTGCAAACGCATTCGACGTCTGTGGAGCAGCCTGCGCCCGCCGCCGGAACGCTCGGCTGGCCTCTTCCTGAACAAGATTTTGGGCGTGCGCACCGACGTGGACGTTTTTCGCCTTAGTAAACGCGACACACGAAGGCGTCGTGTCCGACTGCGTATCGTCACTCTTCAGGATCTTGGGCTCGCCGCCCTCCATCCGCGCAAGCGCAGAGTTCGTGGTGCCAAGGTCAATACCGTAATCGATTCGCTGTCTCATCGTGCATCTCGGAGCGTACTACTCG
>RFVZ01000115.1 GCA_009922405.1 Betaproteobacteria bacterium | reverse complement strand
GTTGGGGCTGCCGCCTGCGCCGATGCTTCGGCAAGCCAACCCGCGGGCACCGTTGCAAGTCCGGCTGCGCTCGCCCGTAACCACCGACGCCGATGTTCAAACCGTTGTTCAAAAACGGCTCTGGGCGTAATGTCCGATCCGACTGGTGGGCGGCCGATCAACGCAAGCCCGCGACGTACTCCGCCACCGCCTTGACTTCGCGATCCGTCAATCGGGTAGCGATCGTGGTCATCTGCGCGCTGTTACGCCGCACTCCGCCCTGCCGCATTCCAACCAACTGCGCCTCGGTGTAATCGGCCCATTGGCCCTGGAGACGGGGGTACTGAGCGGGAATACCGGCCCCATTGGGCGCATGGCATCCCGCACAGGCAGGGACATTTTTCTCGGGGATCCCGCGGCGATAAATCTGTAGCCCGGCATCCGCGAGTGCCTTGTCGCGCGCGACCGCAGGCTTCTGCTTCTGCGACTCAAACCAGCTGGCGACGTTGCGCATGTCCGTCTCGGACAGGGTAGCCGCAAAACCGGCCATCACAGCGTTTTGACGCTCTGCCGCAGTTGCCGGCGCCTGAACCCGAAAATTACTCAGCTGCTTGGCGAGATAGTCGGCATGCTGCCCCGCCAGCTTGGGATTGGCGGGCGACGTGCTGTTGCCGTCGGCACCGTGGCAGGCGGCACAGACCTGTTCGGCGACCTTTTGGCCGGCGGCCGGATCGGCTTTGACTGGTGCAGCGGGTGCTGCCACGGCAGACCCCGAAGCCACCGAACCGAGCGACAAGGCAACCAATGCCTTCAAAAAATGCAGGCGAATCATGCGGTGCTCCAAGCACAACGTCCTAAAAAAGCCAAACTACGTCACCGCGTCTCGCAGCGCCAGTAGTCAAGTGCACGGCGAATTGTACAATAGGGTCTTAAGTTTCGGAGCCATACCGGCCATGACCTTGCTGGTGAGCGCCCGCTTCACAACGACCGTCGCGCAGATGCACCAGCTGCCGGTCGACGGCTTGCCCGAGGTTGCCTTCGCGGGCAGATCGAACGCGGGCAAATCCTCCGCCCTCAATGTGCTTTGCAACCGCCGTCGACTGGCTTTTGCAAGCCGGATGCCGGGACGCACCCAGGCGCTCAACTTTTTTGCGATCGGGCCACAAGATCAACCCAATGGATTCCTGGTCGACATGCCCGGGTATGGGTACGCCACGGCGCCCGGAGCGGTGCGTGAAAGCTGGATCGGCTTGGCGGGCGATTACCTGCGGACCCGCCAGCCTCTGGTGGCGGTCGTACTGATGCTCGATATCCGTCGCGGCGTGACCGCACTGGATCACGGACTGCTGGACTGGACACCGGTCACGATCCCCGTCCTCGGCCTCCTGACGAAAGCCGACAAGCTCAGTCGAAACCAGCAGCAAACGGCGCTGCGAACCGTCCGCGCTGAGCTGGCGCTGCGCCATCCGAGCCGGCGATTTGATCTCGTTTTGTTCTCTTCCACCCACCGAATCGGTCTCGAAGAAGCGTCAGACCGGATTGCAGCTTTTTACCGCTTGACGCAGGATTCTGCTCATCCCGACACCCAAAGTAACGACGCCGTATGAATTTCCCCGACACCCACCCCCAATTCCTGCGCCAACGTCCACGCCGACTCCGCCGCGATGACTGGAGTCGCCGTCTGGTGGCAGAAAACACGCTGACAGCGGCCAATCTGATTTACCCGGTCTTTGTGCTGGACGGCCAGCATCGAGTCGAGTCCGTGGCCTCGATGCCGGGGGTTGAACGACGCTCGCTCGACGAACTCTACGCAGTGGCGGAAGAGTGCGTCGCCCTCGGGATCCCGGTTCTGGCGCTCTTTCCGGTCATCGACCCCGCGTTGAAAACCCTCGACGGCCGCGCTGCAACCGATCCGGATGGCCTCGTGCCTCGCGTCGTAAGAGCACTCAAGAGCCGGTTCCCGCAGCTCGGGCTTCTCACTGACGTGGCCCTCGATCCCTACACCAGCCATGGCCAGGATGGGGTTCTAGATGATCGTGGCTATGTTCTGAACGATCAGACCGTCGCGATCCTGATCGAGCAAGCGCGTGTTCAGGCCGCAGCGGGGGTTGATATTGTTGCGCCCTCCGACATGATGGACGGGCGAATCGGGGCAATCCGGGACGCGCTCGAACACGATCGCGCGATTCACACCCGGATCATGTCCTACGCCGCGAAATATGCATCGGCTTTTTACGGCCCGTTTCGGGACGCCGTCGGTTCGGCATCCAACTTGGGTAAAGCCGATAAAAAGACCTACCAGATGGACCCGGCCAATGCCGAAGAAGCCCTGCACGAGGTAGCACTCGACCTCGAGCAAGGCGCAGACATGGTCATGGTCAAGCCCGGTATGCCTTACCTGGATATCGTACGCCGCGTTGCCGAACGCTTTGGCGTACCCACGTTTGCTTATCAGGTCAGCGGTGAGTACGCCATGCTCAAGGCAGCTGCGGCGAACGGCTGGCTCGATGAACGCGCGGTCGCCCTCGAATCCCTGCTGGCGTTCCGGCGGGCCGGCGCGGCTGGCGTCCTGACCTACTTTGCCCGTGACGCTGCACGCTGGCTCAAGGATTGACTGGGGTCAATTCGGGGCGATTTGACGATACCGAGGTCACGGTGGCCACTTTGGTCACTTCGGTCACTTCGGTAATCCCAGGCACCCCAGTCACCGCGATCACCTTAGTCACCTTAGTCATTACGACGGCCCCCGCACTCCCCACTTGCGCCCCTCCAAATTCATTGGCCCAAAGGGCCAAGGCCTCGGCCTGCAGGGGCCTACTAAACCAGTAGCCCTGCGCGCTGTCACAACCCAAAGACGCGATTACGTCGGCCTGCGCCTGCGTCTCGACCCCCTCGGCCACGGTCGTCATGCCCAGACTATTGGCCACGCGCACCGTCGCTTCGATCAGCGCCCGATGGTGGCTACTGCTATCGGACTGACTGACGAATGATCGGTCGATCTTAACGGTATCGATCGGCAAGGCGTGCAAGCTCGAAAGCGATGAATACCCGGTGCCAAAATCATCGAGCGCCAGCGACAGGCCCAGCGACTTTAGCTCCTGCAACAAAGTGCTGACGCCCTCATGCTGCGCTGCGAGGCTCTCGGTGACTTCGAGCTGCAGGTCCTCTGGCGCCATCTGATGTTCCTTGAGCGCGGCTCGAACTACATCGATCCAACCGGGACGCAGCAGTTGTGCGCGCGACAGATTGACGGCCAATAAGCCCGGCGCCGCAGCGCCAAGCTCGTGACGCCAACGAACAAACTGACTGCAAGCGGTATTGAGCACAAAGTCGCTCAGCTCATCAATCAAGCCCCCTTCTTCGGCGACGCCAATGAATTCAAGCGGCGGAATCGGCCCTCGGACGGGATGATCCCAGCGCACGAGGGCTTCAACCCCATGAAGCACCCGAACCGCGGCGCCACGAACCACGACGAGAGGCTGATAGACCACGTGGAGTTCGCCGTTGGCGAGTCCCCGACGCAAATCTGCTTCCATCGTCCCACGCCATGCGGCGGCTTCGCCCATCCGTGGATCAAAAATTGCATACCGGCCACCGCCCGCCCGCTTGGCAGCACTCATCGCAATACTGGCGTCGCGCAAAACCGTATCGGCGGTTTGTAGCACCGGTGTCGATAACGAGGTCTGCGCCCCCTGCTGCGCCCCCTGCTGCGCCACCATCACCATGCCCATACTGACTGCACAGCGCACCTGATGCTCTCCAATCCGATACGGCTTAGCGAGCACATCGAGCACCCGCTGCGCGACGATTTGAGGGTCATCATCGGGGCCGAGCTGATCCAGCAGGACAACAAATTCATCGGCGCCGATCCGCGCCAGTTCGGCGGTGGGCCGTTCGGCCTCCGGGGCTGAACCACTCGCCCGCAAGGTTCCGCGCAGGCGCTCCGCGACTAAGCGCAATAAAGTGTCGCCAGCGCCGTATCCCAACGCGTTGTTGATCTGCATAAAGCGATCACAGTTGAGAAAGAAGACTGTAAAGCGGTGATCCGGTTCGGTCGCGGATCGATCAAGGGCGTTCTGCACCGCCTGCCGAATCCCGCCCCGATTCTGCATCTTCGTCAGCGGGTCGCATTGGGCCTCGATCGTACGTCGTGGCGCACCAACATGACCACCCACACCACCCGTAGCTCCTAGGATGCCTACCCCCTGTGCTGGGCTCAGTGCCGCGAGATAGCCCCCCGACGCAAACCGCATCAGGCGGCCCTCAATTTGCTCGTCGCGCAAAGGCAAGCTGAAGATGACCTGGGTTGGATCGGGTGACTGATTAAAAGACGGAGTCAAAGACTGATTCAAATCCAGATCCTCGGCCTGACGCAGCAATGTGGGCGCGTCGGAGGCGAGACACTGAAAAAAGTTGGTCGGGGGCGCCGCGTTGATGGCCAACAAAATTGCCTCTGCGGGGGTATTCATGGCGAGGATTTCGCCATCACGTGACATTTGAACGAGCCCAACGGGTAAGCCCTGCAGAATCCGGTTCCACGTGACCGGCAGGTCGCAAAAATCAGCCAATTTGATCCCCTCAAGGAAAGGTTTTGGTGTTGCGCAGGCGCGCAATCACAATGGCTCAGGAGACGAGTCGCAGGGCAACCGCCTTTCTCTTTTCGCGGTACAAGGCCTGGTCGGCCAGGCTTAACATCAGCTCCGCGGAATCCTGAGTCTGGTCGAATTCGGCGCATCCGCCCGAGATACCCACCCGCACCTGGGCCCCACAACGCAACACAATCGGTTCCAGGACCCCCTCAGCAATGCGCTCGAGAAGGGCCTGCGCCGAGCTCTCGTCGCCATTGCGAAGCACGATGCCGAACTCATCGCCCCCAAGCCGACCCAAGGTGTCACCTTTACGCACCAGATCCTTGAGGCGTCGGGAGACCTCACGCAAGACCTCATCACCCGCGGGATGGCCAAATCGATCGTTCACGGCCTTAAAGCCATCGAGATCCATGCACAAGACCGCAAAGGTCGTCCCGCTACGGCGCGCATTCTCAATTTCGATCGCGACCGCCTTATCAAATCCGGCCCGATTACCGATCCCCGTGAGGTAGTCCGTATTGGGCAACCGCGTGAGGTCGAGCGCTTGGCGACGCGACATCATGGCCGTCATCACAAAGCCCCCGAGATCGCGCAGCGCATCGTACTGAGTTGAAGTCAGCGAGCGCTCATTGACGTCGAGGATTTCGAGTGCGCCCAGCGCCAGTCCGGTGGCATCGAGCACCGGCACCGCCGCATAAAAACGGAACCTCGGACTGCCAACGACCATTGGATGACCGGAGAACCGCGAATCATGTCGCAGGTTGGCTACGACCATAATCTCGTGGGGCGCCAGCACGGCATACGCAGCAAACGCATCCGCCCGCGATACCTCGGGCAGGGCAAACCCCCGCCGCGACTTGAACCAGACGCGCTTTTCGTCGACCAGCGAAATCAGTGACGTCGGGACTCCGAACGTGTGCGATGCCAGTCGGCAGAGCGCGTCGTACTCACCCTCAGGCTCCGTATCGAGAATCTCGTAACTCCAGAGCGCCTGCAACCGATCACTCTCACGTACCGGTACGGCAAAACTCGTCGGGTTGATCATGTCCTCGTCCTTGAAAACCTGGGTCGCGTTGCGGCACGCAAACAGGGCCGCACCACAGGGAACGAGAGGCTACTGGAGCTACGCACGAACGCCGTGCGAAAGATCGCGCAAACGCCAGAGTGCTTACGCTGAGATCTAAAGGGAGATGCCGATGGGGGAGGCCCTCAACAGGGAATCCTCATGGCGAAAGCCCGTGGACTCCCCGCTCACTCAGCCCGTCAGTGCGGGCCGAACCAGCTCAGAGCTGGATGGGACCCGATGGACGGGGCCCGATGGATGGGACCCGGTCAGTGGGCCCAGCGTGCCTCTATTCGACCGCAGCTTCTGCGGTCTCGCTGCGCTCGGTCAGCTCAATCACGGCCATCGGCGCGGCATCGCCTAGGCGGAATCCAAACTTCATGATCCGCGTGTAGCCTCCAGGCCGACGCGCAAATCGTGGGCCCAAATCATCGAACAGCTTCACCACCATCTCGCGATCGCGCAGCCTCGAAAACACAAGCCGGCGGTTGGACAGAGACGGGGTCTTGCTCAAGGTGATGATCGGTTCAACGACCCGGCGCAGCTCTTTGGCCTTGGGCAGGGTGGTCTTGATCTGCTCATGACGCAGGAGCGCATTGCAGAGGTTGCGCAACAGCGCTTGGCGATGCGCGCTGGTGCGATTGAGTTTTCGGAGTCCGTTGCGATGGCGCATGATTTTGGTCCTGTCGGAGCGTGTCTACAAGTCGTGGACGAACTCTCAGGGACGCTCGAGACCGGCCGGCGGCCAGTTTTCGAGCTTCATCCCAAGAGTCAGACCGCGTGAGGCGAGCACTTCCTTGATTTCGTTGAGCGATTTACGGCCCAGGTTGGGGGTCTTGAGCAACTCGTTTTCGGTACGCTGGATCAGATCGCCGATGTAATAAATATTCTCGGCTTTCAGGCAGTTGGCCGAACGCACCGTCAATTCGAGATCATCGACCGGACGCATCAGCACCGGATCGATCTGCGGGGTACGCGCCGCCTCAATCGCGGGCTCTGCCCCTTCGAGCGCAGCAAACACTGAAAGCTGTTCGACGAGCAGACGGGCGGCATAGCGAACGGCCTCTTCAGGCGCCACCACACCATTGGTTTCTACATCCAGAACGAGCTTGTCCAAGTCGGTACGTTGCTCGACGCGCGCACTCTCGACGGCGTAACTGATGCGGCGAACAGGCGAAAACGATGCGTCGAGCACAATGCGCCCGATCGTCTTGGCTTCGCCATGATTGCGCACTGTACCTGGGATGTAGCCACGACCACGCTCGACCTTGATCTGCATGTCGAGCTTGCCACCCGCCGTCAGATGACCGATGACGTGCTCGGGATTGATCACCTCTACATCATGAGGACAATCAATGTCTGAGGCGCGGACTTCGCCCGGGCCCTCCTTGCGCAGAGTCAGGTAGACCTCATCGCGATTGAGGAGCTTGAAGGTAATGCCCTTCAGATTGAGCAAAAGATCGACGACGTCTTCACGCAGACCGTCAACGGTCGAGTACTCATGGACAACGCCCACGATCTGAACTTCGGTCGGGGCGTACCCGACCATAGACGACAACAGGACACGCCGTAGCGCGTTACCCAAGGTATGACCATACCCACGTTCGAATGGTTCCATGACAACCCGAGCGTGTGAGGGCCCGAGTTGTTCGACTTCCACGATCCGCGGCTTCAGCATTGCGGTTTGCATCGTTACGAATTCCCTTGTTCCTGACGGAACCGCGCATCAGCGCAAAAAAATTAACGCGAATACAGCTCGACGACCAGACTTTCGTTGATGTCGGCAGCGATCTCTGAGCGATCCGGAACCTGCCGGAAAGTCCCTTCCATCTTGATCTTGTCGACCGACACCCAATCAGGGAAACCGGTCTGATCAGCCAGATTGAGCGAATCCTGGATCCGGGCCTGGGTGCGCGACTTCTCACGGACCGCGACGACATCCCCGGAGCGGATCTGTGCCGATGGAATATTCAACACGCGGCCGTTGACCACGATGGACTTATGGCTAATGAGCTGGCGGGCCTCTGCACGCGTCGAGCCAAAGCCCATGCGATAAACCACATTGTCGAGGCGGCATTCGAGGAGTTGCAACAGCGTCTCCCCCGTGTTGCCTTTGCGGCGCTCGGCCTCGGCGAAATAGCGGCGGAACTGACGCTCAAGCACACCGTAGGTGCGTTTGACCTTCTGCTTTTCACGCAACTGCTTGCCATAATCCGAGGTTCGCGCCCCGGAGGTGCGGCCGTGCTGGCCTGGGCGCGAGTCAAGCTTACATTTCGAATCGAGCGCACGACGGGAACTCTTCAGGAAGAGATCCGTGCCTTCGCGCCGCGATAATTTACAGCGGGGACCGATATACCGTGCCACGTTAGG
>RFVZ01000114.1 GCA_009922405.1 Betaproteobacteria bacterium | reverse complement strand
GATCGATGGGCAGGGTAACTTTGGCTCTCGCGATGGTGATGGCGCGGCGGCAATGCGCTACACCGAGGCTCGTCTGACACCGTATGCCCGGCTATTGCTCGATGAAATCGACGCGGGGACGGTTGATTTTGTGCCGAATTACGATGGTTCGACCCAGGAACCCAGCCTCCTGCCATCCCGCTTGCCGATGGTGCTACTCAATGGGGCCTCTGGGATTGCCGTGGGTTTGGCCACTGAGATTCCACCGCACAATTTGCGTGAGGTGGCCGCCGCCGCCGTGGTGGTGATGCGCGACGGTGACTCGCTGGACGCAGTGCTTCAGGTTTTGCCCGGACCCGATTTTCCGGGGGGCGGTCAAATCATTTCATCGGCAGCCGAGCTACGGGAGATCTACGCGAGCGGGCGCGGGTCGATCAAGGTCCGGGCAAGCTGGAAAATCGAAGACCTTGCGCGTGGGCAGTGGCAACTCGTTGTCACCGAGCTACCGCACGGTACCTCGGCACAGAAGGTACTGGAAGAAATCGAGGATCTGACCAACCCGCGGCCCCGCCTCGGCAAGAAGACGGTCAGTCCCGAACAACTTCAGCTCAAGCAGACGATCTTGAGTGTTCTCGAACGGGTACGAGATGAGTCGGGCCGGGAGGCGGCTGTTCGATTGGTTTTCGAGCCGCGATCATCACGACTCGCCCAGTCAGAATTTATTAATGTTCTGCTCGCGCATACGAGTTTGGAAACATCGGTGCCCTGCAACCTGGTGATGATCGGTCTCGATGGTCGTCCCCGCCAGAAGGGGCTACTCGATATTCTGCGCGAGTGGTGTGAGTTTCGAATTGCGACCGTCACGCGGCGAACCCGGCACCGTCTGGAGCGGGTGGATGATCGAATCCACATCCTTGAGGGGCGGCTCCTGGTTTTGCTGTCGATCGATGAAGTCATCGCAACGATCCGCGAGTCGGATGAGCCCAAATCCGCGTTGATGGCGCGATTTTTACTAAGCGACCGGCAGGCGGAAGACGTTCTTGAGATCCGTCTGCGCCAGCTCGCCCGGCTTGAATCGATCAAGATCGAACAGGAACTCGCCACGTTGCGGGCGGAGAAGACCACGCTCGAAGCGCTGCTTGGTGACTCGAAAGCGATGCGGCGCCAAGTGATCCGTGAGGTCGAGCAAGACGCCAAGCAATACGGTGATCCACGGCGCACGCGGATTGAAGCCGCAACCCGCGCGGTGGTTGAAGTGCGCATCGTGGATGAGGCGGTGACGGTTATCGTGTCGGAGAAGGGCTGGGTTCGAACGCGGCAGGGTCACGGCCATGACGCCACGCAGGCCAGTTTCAAGCCGGGCGATGGGTTTGACGGTTCGTACGAAGCCCGCAGCACCGATGCACTGCTTGTAATCGCGTCGGATGGGCGCGTCTTTTCGGTTGCGGTGAGCGCATTGCCCGGTGGGCGGGGTGATGGCCAGCCTGTGACAAGCTTGATTGATTTGGCGCCTGGCAGCAAGGTCGCCTGGGTCTTTGCGGCGCCTCCTGATGGAGGCATTGTTTTGGCCACCAGCGGCGGCAACGGTCTGTCTTGTCTTGCGAGTGATTGGATTGGTCGAAACCGCAGTGGAAAGTCCTTTCTGACAATCGAACCTGATGATTGGCTGTTGCGTCCAGTCTTGCTTGGGTCGGAGGCAGCTGGCGGCGGGGTACTTCGCTTCGCCTGCCTGTCTTCGGGGGGACGTCTGCTGACTTATCCGGTCTCTGAAGTCAAAGTGCTGCGCAGTGGAGGGCGTGGCAGTTCACTCATGGCGCTTGAAGCTGGAGAGCAACTCGCGGCAGTGGAGGCTTACGGCGGTACCGGAATGTTGGTCCGCGGTACGGGAAGGGCGAGCAAGTCTGTGGAAAGAACCATGAGCGCCCGCGAATTGGCGAATTACGAAGGCTCAAGGGGCAAAAAGGGACGTTTGCTCGAGCCGCGTGTGAAGGACGGTCAACTGATCCGCATTGCCGCCGCGGCCCCTGTTCTAGATGCTTGATTTCCGTTACCAACGTATTGGCTTCTTCGGCTGCTTTGTGATCGCGAGCGCCGCATTAGGTTTCGGGTTGTTTGCTCAGCTTGTCTGGCACATGCGTCCCTGTCCTTGGTGCACCCTGCAGCGGCTTATTTTCGCCTCGCTGTTGATCGCAAGCCTGCTTGGGTTGTTGGCGAGTCTTGCCGAGTCGCGCCTGGATTCGCGCAGCAATCAGTGGACCCCGATTGTGCGGCTCGGCGTTCGTGTGTTGGTGATCGCGCTGGCATTGGCTGGGGTCGCGGCAGCGGCCTGGCAGTCCTTTGGCTTGGTGGATGCTGCGGGGTGCTCGTTGACCCTTGCGGACCGCATCGTTCAGGCGACCACGCTCGATGTGCGATTGCCCTTGTTATTCTCCGCGACCGCGAATTGTGATGAAGCGAATGTGCCGCTTCTGGGGGTTCCCTTTGCTGTCTGGTCGATGCTGATATTTGCATTCATTGCTTTCCTGATGATGATCGCATCAACGTCAACATCAACACCAACATCGACCTCATCCCAGAACCCTAGCGATTAACGTCGACGATGACGCGTCCCAGGACGCGACCTGCCAACAGTTCAGGGGCCAACCCAAGGGCTTCTTGGAGACTGATTTCGCGCGCTGCGATCGTGTCCAGAATGGGACCGGACAAATCACGTGCCAGGCGTGCCCAGGCTGCTTTGCGACGCGGCATTGGACATTGCACACTGTCGACACCGACTAGGCTGATGCCACGCAGAATAAACGGCGCAACGCTGGCCGGGAAGTCCATCCCCTGGGCGAGTCCCGTTGCGGCAACGGTCGCGCCATAGCGCAGGCTTGCACAGATATTGACGAGGGTGTGGCTTCCGACGCAATCAACGGCACCTGCCCACCGTTCTTTGCCAAGTGGCTTGCCGGGCGTATCAAAGTCCGAACGGGGCAAGACCTCGGCGGCCCCGATCGAGCGCAGCCACTCGGCCTGATCGGCTTTGCCAGTCACTGCGACCACCCGATGCCCCACTTTTGCCAATAAGGCGACCGCGATGCTGCCAACACCCCCACTGGCACCCGTGACCAAGACGTCGCCCGCGCCCGGTTCTATTCCTTGGTGATTTAACGCCTGGGTGCATACCTCGACGCAGAGCGCAGCCGTGTAGCCAGCAGTTCCGATCGCCATCGCGCGACGGGGGTCGATGGAGTCGGGTAATTCGACGAGCCAGTCGGCGGGTACGCGAGCGCGCTGCGCGAGACCGCCCGGGTGGGTTTCCCCCGCGCCCCAGCCGTTGAGGACGACTGCCTGACCTGGCGTGAACCTGGGGTCGCGGCTCGATTCCACCTTGCCGGAAAAATCAATGCCAGCAATTAGTGGGAACTTGCGCACGATTGGCTTTCCGGTCAGGGCGAGCGCATCCTTGTAGTTCACGGTTGACCAGTCAACGCGAATATCCACACTATGCGCGTCGGCCTCGATCAAGAGTTCTTCGCCGACCGTTTCGACCGCGATCGATAGTGCTTTTCCAGTCGGGTCGCTGGGGTCTTTGCGAACAACAATGGCACGAAACATGAGGTCTCCGGAGGTTAAATAGAATTCGTAATGATCTTAATGCATGGCTCTTGAAAACCGGCTGATCGGCCCCACTTTTCGGCGAAACCTTGGGTTGACGCGGCATGCGTAGCAACGCAAGCGTGGCAACGGCAACGAATCAACTGAACCTTTATCGACGAGCACCCTATGAGCGAGATTGAATCCAAACCCCAGACGATGGGTTTCCAGGCCGAAGTGCAGCAGCTGCTTCACCTGATGATCCATAGTCTTTATAGCAACCGTGAGATCTTCTTACGAGAGTTGGTTTCGAACGCATCTGACGCCTGCGACAAACTGCGGTTCGAAGCCCTTGATCATCCCGAGCTCTGGGAGGGTGATTCTGATCTCGCGATCGAGGTTGACTTTGACGAAGCAGGTCGGACGATCACGATTCGCGACAACGGGATTGGCATGTCCCGCGAAGAAGCAGTGTCTAACCTTGGAACGATTGCGCGTTCTGGTACGAAGGAATTTTTGTCGCGGCTCGACGGCGGCGGCCGTGGTGACGCCCGCTTGATCGGGCAGTTTGGTGTCGGTTTTTATTCGTCCTTTATCGTTGCTGACCGGGTCGAGGTCAGGACACGCCGGGCAGGCCTTCCTTCGTCGGATGGCGTCTGCTGGATCAGCGAGGGGACGGGGGAATTCACGGTCGAGTCTGTGGCGTTGCCCAAGCGCGGAACCGAGATTATTTTGCACCTGCGGGCGGATGATTCAGCGGGTACTGGCGCCGATGAAGACGGCGAGAGTGGTCTCTCGCGACTGTCGGATTTGTTGAGCGGTTGGCGTCTGCGCTCGATTCTGCGACGCTACAGCGACCACATCTCGTTGCCGATTCGAATGCGTGCACCCAAGCCTTCGGGCGACGAGGGCGCTGAAGTGGCAGACGCCGTTGAGGTGGAGGACGCGATTGAGGACGATCACGCCTCGCCTGAAAAAGCCCCCCCGGGCTGGGAGATGGTAAATCAGGCATCGGCGCTCTGGACCCGCTCAAAATCAGAGCTCGATGACGACGCCTACAAAGCGTTTTATCGTCATACGAGCTCAGATTATGAGGATCCACTTGCTTGGTCGCACAACCGCGTTGAAGGGCGCACGGAATACACCCAGTTGCTCTTCATTCCCGGGCGTGCTCCGTTCGATCTCTATGATCGACAGGCAAAACATGGCCTGCGTCTCTACGTCAAGCGGGTCTTCATCATGGAGGACGTCGAGCACCTGCTGCCGTCCTATCTGCGCTTTGTGCGTGGGGTAATTGATGCGGCTGATCTGCCCCTGAATGTCTCACGCGAAATTCTGCAGGACTCACGCGACGTCAAAGCGATTCGCGATGGCAATACCCGTCGAATCTTGGGTCTTCTTGAAGATCTTGCTGAAAACAAGAAAGAGGACTACGCCAAGTTCTGGAGCGCGTTTGGCGCTGTCCTCAAGGAAGGTTTGGGCGAAGATTTTGGCAATCGCGAGCGGCTGGCAAAGCTGCTTCGATTTGCAACGACACATCAGGATTCGGCGGTTCAGGACATCGCTTTGGCCGATATCGTCGGGCGTATGAAGGCCGGCCAAGAGTCGATCTTCTACATCACCGCAGACAGTTGGCAGGCGGCGCGCTCGAGCCCCCACCTTGAAGCGTTCAAAGCGCGTGGTGTGGAAGTCTTGCTTCTGACTGATCGGGTCGATGAATGGATGCTTTCCTACCTGCGGGATTTCGAGGGCAAGAAGCTGCAGAGTGTTGCGGCCGGGGACTTCGACCTGAATAAGCTGGGTGAACCCGCTGACGGGGCATCCAAGACACCGCCGGCGGATGATCCGGCTGATGCAAAACTCGTCGAGCGCATCAAGGCCAGCCTTGGTGATCGCGTCAAGGAGGTGAGGGTGACCCAGCGGCTGGTCGATTCGGCCGCATGTCTGGTTTCCGCCGAGGGGGATGTCAGCGGTCATCTTGAACGAATCCTTCGCGAAGCAGGGCGTGAAGTTCCGTCTCGCAAGCCCATCCTTGAGGTCAATCCCGGGCACCCGCTTGTGCGGCAACTCAAGTCGCAGCTTGCGTCGGAATCGGGTGCTGATGGCGTCAATGCGCAGTTTGATGACTGGGCTTCGGTGATCTTCGATCAAGCCATGTTGTCGGAAGGCGGGCGCCTTGAAGACCCGGCGGGTTTCGTGAAGCGCCTCAACGATTTGTTGCTGTCCTTGGCCCTGAGGTGATTTGAACTTGGGTCAGTCGTGAGCAAGCGGGGCCGTCTCTACGAATCCGTTAGTTTTTCGGAGCTTGATGGTGTGCGATATCTGCACCTAGGAGATAGTCCCTGGGTGCAGAGTGCAATTCGCCTGGAGGCCCCGCACGCACTCGAGCTCGAGTACGTGCAACAGATGACGGCGTGGTTGCTCTTTCTGCATGCGCCGGCGCAAATTGCATTGCTTGGCCTTGGGGGAGGCTCGCTCGCACGTTGGAATTTGCGCCACTTGAGGCAATCCCGACTGGTCGCAATTGAGCACAACCATGCAGTCATTTTGGCCGCGAAGTCGATGTTCGGTCTTCCCGCCGAGGGTCCTCGATTTGAAATCGTTCACCAGGATGCGCTCGAATGGGTTCAGGCCGCGCGCCCAGCGACCTATGGCGTCGTTCAGGTCGACCTTTACGACAGCAAAGCCGACGGGCCAGTGCTTGATTCGGTTGATTTCTATCGTGCGACCCGCCGCCTGTTGCCGGACTCCGGCGGTCTTGTTGCGGTGAACCTATTTGGACGCCCGAGGGCCCTCAAACAGAGCCTTGCCCACCTAAAGATCGCATTCGACGATCGAGTCCGTTTGATGGCGCCAATTCGAGCGGGTAATCGGGTTGCCCTTTGTTTTCATGGGCCGAGTTTTCAGGTTGATCACGGCCTATTGGCCAGGCGAGCAAGCTGGCTCGAAAACCGATTCGGCTTTCCCTATCCTCGTTGGCTTGAAGGTGTTGAAGATTGACGCTGAGGATTGAACTTGCCCACCCCGATGATTTGCCGAGGATTGTTGAGATTTATAACTCGACGATTCCGAGCTTTCGGGTAACCGCCGACCTTGAACCCGTCAGCGTCGAGTCTCGACTGGAATGGTTTGCAACGCATCGCACCGCGGTTGAACATCCAGAGAGCAACCCCAAACGTCCTTTATGGGTCGTACGCAAGGGTCACTCTGTCATTGGGTGGCTTAGCTTTTCGGACATCCACGAGCGAGCGGCCTATTCACGAACGGCCGAATTGAGCCTTTACATTGCCGAGGAGTGGAGGGGGCAGGGGGTCGGTGGCCGGCTTCTGGACAAGGCGATCGCTGAGGCGCCCTCACTCGGGTGTGTCCGTTTGCTCGCCCTTATCTTTGGCCACAACGAGGAGAGTCTCGCGCTCTTCGCTTCCCGCGGATTTCAGCGATGGGGTTTTTACCCTGAGGTGGCTGAGCTCAATGGCGTTGAGCGGGATCTGGTCGTGATGGGGATTAAGGCGAACGCGAATGCGAATACGAACGCTAACGCATCAACGCACGCATCGCCCGATCAAGCCCGGCCATCGTGACTGGATACATGCGGTCGCCCATGAGTTGCCGCATCATGGCAACCGATTGTCGGTAGGACCACACGCCCTCGGGCTCAGGGTTGAGCCAGGCATGGCGCGGAAAGCGGTCCAGTAGCCGTTGAATCCACTCTGAACCAGCCTCTTCGTTGTGGTATTCGACGGAACCACCGGGTTGCATGATCTCGTAGGGACTCATGGTGGCGTCGCCCACGAACACGAGACGCCAATCCGGATTGAACTTGCGGATCAAATCCCAGGTGGCCGTGCGCTCGGTTGACCGTCGACGGTTATTCTTCCAAACATGGTCGTAGACGCAATTATGAAAATAGAAAAACTCAAGATTGCGAAATTCACTACGGGCCGCTGAAAACAGTTCTTCCGTCCGACGGATGTGGTCATCCATCGTGCCGCCGACGTCCATTAGCAAGAGGACCTTGACGCTGTTGTGACGCTCAGGACGCAGGCGCAGGTCGAGCCAGCCCGCGTTGCGGGCCGTCGCGCCAATGGTTCCGTCCATATCCAGTTCGTCGGCTGCGCCCTCTCGTGCAAACCGACGTAAGCGCCTGAGCGCGATCTTGATGTTGCGAGTGCCCAGTTCGACTGTGTCGTCATAGTCACGGTAGGCGCGTTGCTCCCAGACCTTGATTGCGGTTCGGTTACCGGCTGAGGGGCCCCCAATCCGGACGCCTTGGGGGTGATATCCGCCATTTCCAAATGGGCTGCTACCGTTGGTCCCGATCCACCGGGAACCCCCCTCATGGCGTTCTTTCTGTTCTTCCAGCAACTTCTTCAGTCGTTCCATCAGCGCGTCAAGGCCACCACCTTCCGCGAACGCAGCATCGATCGCTGCCTTCTCTTCGGGGGTGAACTC
>RFVZ01000113.1 GCA_009922405.1 Betaproteobacteria bacterium | reverse complement strand
CGTCCGTTCACCCGGAATAGTCCAGACATTGTTATTGAGGTCGAATTCATCCCACTGGGCGGCTGTGACCTCGTTCGTTCGGGTTGCCGTCAGAATGAGCAGCTCGAACGCCAACGGCCCTGCGCCACCTAGATTGCGAAGATCAGCAACAAACTGACCAATTTGTTGATAGGGGAGTGCAGGGTGGTGAACAACCCGCTTCACTTTCTGAGCCTTGGGCAGCAACTCGCCCAGCGCACCCTTGAGTCTCGCTGGGTTTTCGCCGTCGCAATAGCCGCGGGCCTTCGCCCAGTCCCAGACAACTTCAATGCGCTGGCGCACACGGGTTGCTGTTTCCGTCTTCTTGAGCCAGATCGGCTGAAGCAGTTGATAGATGGCCTCGGTGGTGATTGAGTTGATTGGAAGTAACCCAAGAGCCGGGCTGGCATATGTAGCCAGCGTGTTTGTCCACTGCAAAGAGTGTTTCGCGTTCGACCACTCAGGGGCCTTTGCCTCAATACAAGCTGCGGCTGCCTGGTCAAACGTCACAAGCTTTGCGCGTTCTGTCCGATTCCTCACACGCTGGGCGTCCCTGTCGTCGATTGGGTCGATGCCAGCTAGCAGCTTGCTGCGATACCCTGTGACGATTTTGCGTGCTTCTGCCAAGCGCCGCACCGATACGGGACCGAGTCCCATCTCCCGACGCTTGCCCGTCGTTGGGCTTGTGTACCTGAACACCCAGCTACGACTCAAGCCACCAGCTGCCGTGGCGACTTGAAGGTAAAGGCCGGGACACGCGCCGTCAGCGTGGTAGCCGGGCTGAGACTCTGTATCAACCCGCCGCGCAGTGAGAGGATTCGAACCTAATCTACCCACCTAATTACCCCCCAATTGGGGCTGGATCTTATCAGATCATGCTGGAGTACAGAAGAGGATGATTGGCTAAAAGGCGCTTATTTCCTTGGGTTTTCTGGATTTCCAGAGAGTGCACTGGAGGTCAATCCGTAGGACACCCTCTCCGCCAAAAAGCAAGGGCCCGCAGGGGCCTTTGCTGCTTTTTGGGTGGAGCGGTGAGCGAGCCAACAGTTTGGCTCGCGTCGGGATGAGAAGCGGCGAGCCTACGAGCGAGCCGCCGGGAGATTCCCACCCTCTACGCCTTGGGTGCGCTTCTTGAGTCGGTACAAGACCTCACCCACGATCTCAGTGGTTGCTGATCCAGTTTTCAACACTCAGTCCAGCGCAGTTCAAAAAGTCAGCTTCGTTGTTGGTGACCAGTGTTACCCCTAAAGCGACCGCGTGAGATGCGATGAGTTCGTCCAGAGCATCGCGGTTGCGATCTTTGTAGGCTGCGCGGATGGGGCCATAGGCCTTGGCAGCCTGTGCATCAAAAGGCGCAACCTTGATGTCGTCGAGCAAGCTCTCCAGTGCCGACCGGTTGGATTCCTGTGACGCAGTGCTTGAGCAGGCGATACCAAATTCAAGCTCAGCTAAAGTCACAGCAGAAATAATAACGTCGCCCACAAAGCACTGGGCAAACCGCTCGCGCACCTCAGGCGGCTGATGCTTCATGAGGTAGATGCAGATGTTGGTGTCGAGCATGTATTTCGGATTCATAAAGACTCGCGTTCGCCCTCCATGTTTTCGCCCCGGCCTCGGGCCATGAAGTCAGGTGAGAACTTGGCAAGCTTGCCCAACACATCGCCCACTCGGCGCTGGGCCGGACGGATTCGCAACTCGTCCCCTTGTCGCTCTATGACCAGATCAACGTCCCAGGTGCTGTAGGCGAGTTCGGCGGGAATGCGAACGGCTTGCGAGTTGCCGTTCTTGAAAAGTTTGGTGTTGGCCATGGCGAACCCTTTTTGGATGTACATGTACATCTTGATCCAGGAGGAAGCGAATGTAAAGCCAAGTATCCAGCCGATCTGCGCAGTCAGGTCTTCCTGCGTTAGCCGACGATCAAGACCGCCTGAGTCGGGGTGCGGCAGCCTCGAAAGCCTTCCGCTCAAAGATGCCTAGAAAGGCGCACGGTTTAATCCGGGAACGATTTCTTGTAGAGGAATGCAGGGAACAACATCACGAGTACCAGCACGGCTCCGACGAGCGCCCGGTAGGTTGACTGGAAGGGGATCAGGTAGAGCGGAAGGGCGACTTGGTGTGCCTTCTCCATCAGGTACAGGCAAATTCCGGTCCAGGCGATCATTGCAATTGTGAACACGAAGTGTCGAGCGATCTTCCGCACCCCCGATCACTCAAAGAGGATTTCGACTGGCCACGCTTCGACCGGGCCCATCTCGCGATTTTTTGTTCGCCAGTTTTGAATAAATGTATTGAGCGTAACCCTGGCCTGAGCGTCGACGCGCGCTTGGGTCGGCGCCTTTTGTTGCGTGGGGCCATCACGAATGGTCTTGTCGACTTCGGCGGTGGCCACATCGAGACTGCCACCGTTGGTGCGCATCACATGAGCCGACTCGCCCCGAATCCGAAAATCCCGCTGGACCTGAAACTTGTCCATGAAGTAGTACGTCATGCCCGCACCGACCACAGGCAGACCCAAGAGCCCGCAATTGAGCCCGAGATTACGCCCGAGATTACGCCCGAGATTTAGCCCAGGACGCCCTGCTGCCACTTTGGGTGCAGGGCGACGCTTCTTGGGAGTTTTTATAACGGACGCCATGGTCCTGGGTGCGACTGGTTCTCGACTGGTGGCTCAGAAAATCAATCGGCATGACCTCGATGCATCATTCGCGAACCAAGGGCGCCGTAGATCAGGGCGTTGACTTGTTCGCGGTGAATTTTCCGAATTTCCCCTGGCGCTGCTGCCATGACGACGACTACCAACTGCTCTTTCGGGTCAACCCAAAATTGGGTGCCGTTCGCGCCATTCCAGGAGTAGTCGCCCACGTGGCCGTTCATCGGCGAAAGACCGCGCTCGGTACGTACGGCAACGCCCAGACCAAAACCATAGCCATTTCGGCCAGGTTCGGTCTGCCCAACGTTGTTCTGGATGCTAGGGGTTAAGTGATTCGACGTCATCAGCGCCACCGTCTGTGCGCCCAGCACGCGTTTGCCATCGAGCGTTCCACCATTCAGCATCATCTGGCCAAACCGCACATAGTCGGCGGCTGTTGAATAGGCACACGACCCACCACAGTCGAACTTTGGCTGCTGTTTGAGCACCGCAATCGATTGCGGTTTCTGGGTGATCGGGTCAAGCGGAAGTGGCTGCGCCAATCGGGTTTTATCCTTCTCCGGAACATGAAAGGTCGTGTCGGGCATGCCAACCTTCGACCAGACCCGTTCCTGTAGGACGTCGTTCAGCGGTTTGTTTGCAATCTTTTCCTGAACGAGACCCAGGACGTCGATGCCAAAGCCGTAATCCCAGACCGTTCCTGGTTCATACAGAAGCGGGGTCGATGCGAGCTTTTTGATGAACTCAGCACCTGAATACTCGAACGCAGCGCCGGCCGAAGAACCCGGAAACAGTTTATGAATCGGCGTGTTGCCACGGGCACCGTAGGTCATGCCATTGGTGTGGCGCATCAGATCCTGAATCGTGATCGGAGACTTTGCCGCATTGGCAGTGACACTTTTGTCGGCATTCACGACGCCAACGCTCACGCCTTTAAACTCCGGAAACCAATTGGACACGTCAGATCCGAGCGGAAGCCGTCCCTCCTCATAGAACGTCAGCGCACCTACGCTGGCCATGACTTTCGTCATTGAAGCCAGATTGAAAATGGCATCCAACGGCATCGGCGTCTGGGTCTCCTTGTTTAGGGAACCATACGAACGGTAGATCGCCAGCTTCCCGTACCTTGCAACCGCGAGCACGGCACCAGGCATCCGATTTTTCGCGATCTCGCTTTCGAAAAATGCGTCAATTCGCTGCACGCCCTCCTGCGAAATACCGACGCTTTCTGGACTTGCTGAGGGCAAGGGCGTTTTTTTCTCCTGTGCATGAATCGGCGCGCCGATACTCATTGCGAGCAGGACGCCACCGAACCATTTGCAGCCTTTTGAACGATTTTGGATTTTCATTGAAATACTCCCTTTCTGATTCTTGTTAAAAAGTCGCCTGCGGCGAACCAGACTCCATATTGCCATCAAAAAGTTTCACTATATTAGATTTGTGTGAGCCTGCAATTGCCTTCTTGACGATCTTATAAATATCAAGATCAAAGTCTAAATCGTCGGATTTGGCCAATTCGTAAAGCTCCTCATGATCGTTAGCAGAGCCCAGGTAACACCACTTGTCGAACACAACCATACCCTCTCCGTCTTTAATCGCAATGGCGCCTTCGAACGGCCAAGCCTGGACTTTGTAAAGCTTTAGGGCAGCTTGTAATTGCAGATTGTGCATCTCCAATGGCAGTTTTCCAACGCATGCCCCCTGGCAACGTTTGACTTGGTGGGCAAAGCAAGGTTTTCCCTCTTCCACTTTTTCCAAGCCCAACAAGGCTTCACACAATTGGTATTTTTTTGCGACGGCAGCAAGATAGCCCCTGGCTTCGCTCTTATTGTAAAAAAGGCCGTACAAGTCGTCCTGAAGGCCGGGCTTTAAATGCTTGTGCGTAATGAGTACGGGCTTTTGCAGGCCAGTTTGGTCAGCTCTTAATTGCCATGCGCATAAATCCATTGATCGTCGTAACTTGATATTCATGCTGGGCATGTGTTCTTTGATCAGTTTGGATTCCAGAATTAATGCACTCAATTCGCCGCTTGTCTCTATAAAGTCGATGTGGTGGACTTGTTGGGATAGTTTCATTTCCTTGCGATCGGTAAGCGCGCTATGAAAATGGCTCATTACACGTGTGCGCATCGAAAGACTTTTGCCAATGTAAAGGGTTGCGTTGTTTTCACCGTAGAAAATATAGCATCCCGGTGTATCTGGAATCGCATTAATATCGCTTTGTTTTATGTTGGGAGGTAGGCTCGAGCTACCCACCAAGTGATTTACAGCCTCAAGCAAGCGTTCTTGACCGAACGTTTTTTCACAGACCCGCCAAAACTGAAGCAACAAATCGGCGTCGCCGAGGGCTCGGTGTCGCGCACTAATCTTCAGGCCGTGAGTGGCGACGATGGTGTCCAAGTTGTGCCTGGCCTGCTGGGGAAAAAGCAACCGTGAGAGTTTGACGGTACAAAGCACCTTCGGCCGAAATTCCATTCCTATTCGCTTGAAGGAGGCCTTGATGAAGCCATAGTCAAACCGAGCGTTGTGCGCGACAAAAATCTTTCCCTCAAGCTCTCTCTTAATTGACACCGCAAGTTCGTCAAATCTGGGCTGACCCTCCACCATATCCGGTGTAATACCAGTCAGTCGCTGGATGTTTTGAGGGATAAAGGTTTGAGGATCAACCAAGCACTCCCAGACACTTTCTTGTCCATTGGCAAGCGTCTTGATACCAATCTCAGTGATTCGGTCGCGGTCGGCATTTGAGCCAGTGGTTTCGATGTCGACGAACGCAAAAACTAGCGATTCAGTATCCTGGGTCTTCATTAGTTAACCGATCGTCATATCCGGGAGTTGGTGGCGCGATGACGCAAAAATACTGCCCCACGCAAGACGGCGTGCTTTGTGCGCCGTCCGCTGACCCGCTTTCGCCACATCTTGAAGGAAGACGGTTTCATGTGCTTGCGCATCAAGTCGATGACAGCGGACTCATTTAAGCCGAACTGGGCCTCAATTGCCTCAAAGGCCGTACGGTCTTCCCACGCCATCTCGACAATGCGCGAGACGGTTGCATCGCTCAGGGTCGAATCATCACTGATACGGCGTTTATTCGAATTAGTCACCGCGATGTAAATGTTCTACGTTTTAAATAAATCGAGTTAACACCCAACCTGCCCCGATCAGGTGCAGCAGCGTAACAACAACCGAAAGACCATGCAGCTGGTTAAACCGTCGCTTTTTGCCAATATCTGTGGCTTGATTGATTGCGGGCATGAGGATCTGACGAGCCGGCACCGTTGAGACAGCAACACCAATCATTACACCCGTCGAGTAGAGGTCTCGCTGTCCAATTAAGACCGCAGATAGGGCGGCGGTGCAAATGACAAAGAGATAAAAATATGGGAAGGCCTTCCGGATCGTGAGTCGCGCGACGTCGACTGGCAACGCTGTGAACAGAAACGCCGCGAAACCGAATGAAAAAAGCGCCATACCACCGAACAAAATGGCTGTGACGAGCAGTGCAGCGGCTGAAAGCATAAGGGGTCTTCGAGGTTGGGAGTCACTTACCGGACGATACGTCCCATTGTTTCATAGCCTGAATTCCAACTCTGCTGCCCATGATCCAACCGCAGGATCAAGAAATTTTCTGGGCGTTTCAGCGTGCGCGCCACTCTCGCTCGGCAGTGTCCCAAGCGCCCAGTGCCTGTAGATCTGGAACCCATGCGAGGCCGGACTTCGCGTCGGAAGACGCAGCCTCGGGGGTGACGAGCACATCCAACAGGGCGGGCTTGCCCTGTGCGAGCGCAGCCAGCGCACGACCAATCGCTGCCTCCAGATCTTCAACTCGCTCAACTCGTTCACCGTGTAGACCAAACGCCAGCGCCATCGCCGCGTGGTCGGCAAATTGCAATCGCGTGCCGACGACCTTCCCATGGCTCTCCAGTTGGTCACGAACCTCGATTGCCCATGAGCCATTGTTCGCCACGACGATTAACAGCGGCACCTTGTGGCGCGCGGCAGTGTCAATCTCCATTGCATTAAAGCCAAAGGCTCCGTCGCCAGTCGCGACAACAACAGTGCGTCCCGGGCAAGCGAACGCAGCCGCGATGCCAAAGGGGGTTCCGATTCCAATACAGCCCAAAGGGCCGGGGTCGAGTACCGTGGTCGCCGGGAGGCCTACGCGCGCAAAGCTCAAAAAGTCTCCGCCGTCGGCAACCACTACCGCATCCGCAGGAATCGCAGCCCTGAGGGCGGCCAGCAAGCGGTTCGGATGCATCAGCCCATCGCTACCAGGTTGGGCATTGGACATTGAGGAGGCCAGTTTTTCGGCGCGCGCCACATGTTTGCTGCGCACTCCCTCAGCCCATTCACGGTCGATCGCACTAGGCCCCTCGGGTGCAGCTGCCAGGATCGCGCGTAGCGTGGCCGCGGGCGATGCGAATAGCTCCACCGCAGCGCGACGGTTATCCCGCAGTTCGCTTGGCGCATCAGCGATCCGAATGAACTTCGCATTCCCAAATACGGCCGGCGAGCCAAAGGCGAGCTGAAAGTCCAGGCGTCGGCCAACGGTAACAATCACGTCGGCCTCGCCCATGACCGAACCGCGCATCGCGGCCACCACCGAAGGGTGATCTTCGCTAACCAGGCCACGGCTTTCACCGGTATCGAGATAGAGCGCACCGAGCCGGTCAAGCAATTCGACGAGCGGTCCTGCAGCGCCGCGAGCCCCTCGGCCTGTAATGATCAATGGTCGTCGCGCTCCCCACAAGAGATCAACAGCACGCCCGATTGCTGCAGGATCCGGGAAGAGCTGCGCAATTGGCCGCGGCGCAAAAAACTCACTCGCCATGACGCTATGCAAGACCGGGGAAGGTTCAGCCCGTTGGGTGTCGACCGGAAAATCGAGAAACACCGGCCCCGGCTCGCCACCGTCCCCAAATGCTCGGGCCACTGCCTCATCAAGTTCCTGGAGCACAAGGTCGGGTTCACGCACCGTACGCGCATAGCGGGTGAGTGGTTGGACGAATGCGGTATGCAGCATGTCCTGCAGCGCGCCGCGATTTTCTTGTTTGCGCGGTGGTGTGCCGGAGAGCACCAGTATCGGTGCCCTTGCGGCATGCGCATTGGCGATGCCGGTCATCGCATTCGTCACCCCAGGACCGGCCGTTACAAGGGCGACGCCAATGCGCCCGCTGAGCTCGCCATAGGCATGTGCCATGTACACAGCCGCGCGCTCATCACGCACATCGACGATACAAATACCCTCGGCGTCGAGCCGCATCCAGATCGGCATGATGTGGCCACCACAGAGCGCGAACACACGGTCGACCCCGCGAGCCTTCAGAAAGCGGGCGATCAGCGCGGCTGTGCAGGTGTCGGTAACGACGGCAGGCATCTTGGTCTCCTTGTAGGTTTTGGCAGCGCATTATTGCATTCTGAATTCAGAATG
>RFVZ01000112.1 GCA_009922405.1 Betaproteobacteria bacterium | reverse complement strand
CTACATCGACGCGGGGGCGAATGATGCGGCGTTGGGCCTTGTCGATGCGGTCGAGGTCGCTTACGCTGGAATTAGCCGCCACCCTGGCAGTGGCTCGCCGCGTTACGGCCAAGCGCTAAACATGGCTGGGCTGCGTGCCTGGCCGCTCAGCCGCTATCCCTATCTGGTGTTTTTTCAATTTGCCTTGATTCCAGCGGCCTTAACCAGTCTGGCAGCATTCTCCGTCTCGGTTCGAACGAATTGATCGAACGCGGTAGCGGACATGGGCATCGGGTTGGCGCCAATGGCATCGAGTTTGGCCGTGAAGTCGCGAGCCTCAAGTATCTTGACGACCTCGGCATTGAGGCGCTCGATGATCGCCCTTGGCGTCTGAGCGGGCGCGAACAGTCCAACCCAAAAGGTGTATTCCGATCCGGGCACTCCGGCCTCAATGACGGTTGGCACCGTAGGCAGATCGTCTGAACGGCGAGTCGTACCCACCGCAAGGGCCTGCAATTTGCCATCACGGATCAGCGGCAATGCCGACACAATTGGCGCAAAAAACCAGTCGATCCGCCCCCCGATGATTTCGGTTAGGGCCTCGGGGGTACCGCGATAAGGAATGTGCGTCGGATTGATCCCGGCGGCAAGACGAAACTTCTCCGCATTCATATGCGTCGCCGAACCATTACCAGCTGAACCAAAATTGAAGGCGTCCGGGTTGGCCTTGACTTTCGTGATCAGGTCCCGGACATCCCGGTAGCCCTTGGCTGGCGAGACCACCAACACGTTCGGCAGGCTAGCGAGCGCAGTGACACCACTCAAATCGCGAAGCGTGTCGTACGGGAGACTGGAATAAAGCGCAGGGTTCACGACGTGCCCGGAGGAGTGCACCAAAAACGTGTAACCATCGGGAGCGGCCTTCGCCACCTGATTCGCTGCGATCGTGCCGCCCGCACCGGCCTTGTTCTCGATGACGACCGGATGCCCGAGCGCAACCGACAGTCTCTCGGCCACGGCCCGAGCGATGATGTCAGTGCCGCTTCCAGCGGTAAAAGGAACAACCAATTTAATCGTCTTGGCGGGCCAATCGGTTTGCGCCCCGGATGCGATCGGAACCAGGGCGGCCGCCAGACCCAACAACAACACGACTGCGTTTCGACGAATCACCACGAATCTCCCAAAAAATCTGTGAGTTGAGGGCCGACAACCTAGGGCGTCGGTGGATACGGCATCGCCAACAAAATCCGGGCAGGGCCAGCGCTCCGATTAATCAACTGGCGCTTTTCGCCAGGTTGAAAGCAAGCGGAGTCCTGCGGATGCAAAACCGCCTCGGTTGTGACGCCGTCCAGCTCGCTGACCAACGTCAGTTCGCCTTCCAGTACGACGTAATGCTTCTCAAGCGGTGAAGCATTCAAACTGGTGTAACCGCCGGGTTCGATGATCGAGAGACCGAGCCATAAGGACTGCGATGGACCCGCTTCATGCCCCTGCAGACGCAGACAGCGCATAGCGAAATGATTTGGGGCCTCATAGACTGGGGCAGAATCGATTCGGGTCACGTTCATACAGGGCTTGTCATTTTGGGTTTCAGAATCATCCGCTCGTCTGCCCCAGCCAGTACCCTGCGGTATGCGGTTGCCGCATCCGTCAGGTCAAATTTGTTTTCATCAAGAACCGGGTAGGGCTGCAACGTACCGTCTTCGAATCCTGGGCGCAATGTATCGAGCAAGGCACAGGACTTAACCGCATCCAGGCCAAGCGTATCGACACCAACAAAGCGGTGCATGTTGCGGTAAAAACGAAACAGGTCGAAGGGAACCGTTTCGCCTTTGGTCGCAATGATGAAGATCTGAACCGCCCCCTTGGCCATCACGGCATGGCCGGCTTGCCAATAGACCCGGTCGACCGTGTTGAAGACCAGATCGGCCCCGCGCCCTTCGGTCAATTCAAGAATCCTTTGGGTGGGATCTATGGCAGCGGCGTTCACCACCTCGACCGGGGCACAGGCAAACCCGTGTAGCGCGTCCTTACGCTGCACAGCGATCACCCGGGCGCCTGCTCGCGCAGCGATCTGGACCACCGCCTGGCCGACCTTGCCGTTGGCACCAAACACCACCACCGTTTGCCCTGCAGACACACCACCGGCACGCGTCAGCCCATCACAAGCCGTTACAAAAGGTACACCGATCGATCCCGCTTCATCCAGGCCGAGCCCCGTAGGACTGGGTCGGACCGCCCCCTGCGGCAAGACCAGGTAACGGCCATGGCTGCCATTGCGGGTGATACCGATATCACCGCCAGAGCCCCAGACCTTCAGCCCGAGCAAGGCACTCGGACCATCCACCACAATCCCGGCGAAATCGCGACCGGGGATCCGGGGAAAGACCGCCTGAGGCATGATTCCCAGGGTCGCCTTTACATCGCTCGGATTAACCGCCGCGGCATGCACCTCGACGAGGACGTGATCCGGTGGCAAGGGCGGGATTTCCTGCGCGACGATCTTCAAATCGAGCGTATCGATTCCACCCGCTTTGGCCCCGACCCAGAGGGCGCTTGCGGACAGGTGATCCTTTGACGTGAGTTCCATTCGGATTCAATCCGGTTTTAGTGGGTTCGTAGGCCCAGCAGCACTCGAGCCTCTGCAGGGGTCGCGACATCTCCACCCAGCGACTTCAGGATATCGACGGCCTTGCTGACGAGTTCGGCATTGCCCTTTGCGAGTACGCCCTTTTCCAGATAGATGTTGTCTTCCAGACCCACACGGACATGGCCACCGTACAACCAGCTCTGCGCGACCATCGGAAATTCGGTTCGACCGATGCCAAAGGCCGCCCAAATCGCCCCCGCGGGTAACTGGTTTCGCGCGTACATCAGGGTCTCTGGGCTGGCTGAAAATCCGTACTTCACCCCCAACACAAAGGTCCATAAACCGGGACCGTCGAGAGTGCCCTCGTTGATGAGATCTCGGGCCAGATGGAGATCGCCAGAGTCGAAAATCTCGAGTTCAGGCATCACGCCGCTGCTACGAATCACCGCCGCCATCTTGCGGACGTTACGCGGGGTGTTGATGACAACATCCGGACCACTGTTCATGGTGTTCAAATCCAGTGAACAGATGTCGGGCTGGATCAGCGCAATGTGCTCAACCCGCTTTTCGGGGGGCAACAAGGTAGTGCCTGGTGCGTAAATTTTCGGATCGTCCTCACTCGGGACATAACGCCCGCCTGGCCCTGTTGTCAAATTAATGACGAGATCTGCGCGCTGGCGACGAATACGATCAACCACGTCGCGATAATGATCGATCTCCATCGATGGTTTGCCAGTCAGGGGGTCACGCACATGAATGTGCACCACTGCGGCCCCCGCCTCAGCAGCTGCCAGACACTCATTGGCGATTTGCTCAGGTGTGATGGGCAGATGCGGTGTCTGGTCTGGCCGGGTCAGATTGCCGGTCACCGCACAGGTCAAGATCGTTTTACGGTCATGCATGGTTAGAGGCTCCGGCCACCGTCAATCACAATTCTGGATCCTGTCGCAAATCGAAGTTGAGTGGCGCAGGCCTCAATGGCGCTCGCGATATCGTGAACGGTTCCGACCCGCTTGAGAGGTATTGAGGCGGCAGCTTTCTCGTTGAAATCGGAGCCGCGTCCGGGGACAAAACTCGAGTCCACAACCCCCGGAGATATCGCAATTACCCGAACCGAGGGTGCAAGAACTTTCGCAAGCGACTTGGTCAGTACGTCAACCCCAGCCTTGGCGGCGACATACGCCAGGTTGCTGCCGCTGCCGGTAAACCCCGCGATCGACGATACATTCACGACCAACCCGTCACCCGACGCTTTAAGTAACGGCACAAACGCCCTGACCGTCGAAAATACACCCCGCAGATTGGTCTGGACAATCTCGTCAAAAACCTCGTCGGTCAGGGAATCCAGATCCGCAGCCGCGATTGAGCGGGTGAACCCCGCACTGTTAATCAACATATCGCAACGGCCCGCACGGTCAGCGACTGCCCGGGCGGCCGCGATAAGCTGGGCACTATCGGTGATGGAAGCCGTCACCGCGAAATGCTCTCCGGACCCGACCACCGGCAGCGCGTTAAGCATCGGCTGCACAGTTAATGGCTGGCTGCGGTCCAGCGAAATAATCCGCGCGCCCCGCGCGGCAAGACGCTTGGCTGCCGCCCGTCCGATGGCGCCCTTGCCACCTGCGATCACGACGACCCGTCCGTCGAGCCGATCGAGCGATTCAAAAGTCATGCATGGTTACCTAAGGTTGTTGGTTACCTAAAATTTCAGGGAATTGGCGGGGTTGGCAAACGCAACTCACCCGGCCGCAACACGAAGTCGTAAGACAACTCAAAGCCGCTTTTCTGCTCCCTCACCGCGGGGGTGAAGCGACCAACGAGCGATGCAGCCACCGAGAAGGTTACATCGGTCTCGAGGTGGACGTCATCGTCGGCAAAAACCTGAGTCACCAGAACCTCGTAGCCTGGATGAGAGACCATGAAATGCAAATGCGCGGGACGGAACGGATGGCGATTTTGGCCGCGCAAGAGGTCCCCGCAGGGGCCATCGACGGGCACAGGGTACCCGGCCGGGCGGACCGAGCGAAAATTGAAACGGCCCTGATCATCGGTTCGAAAACGGCCACGCAAGTTCATATCCGGTTGACGTTCATCCTGATTCTCGTAAAGGCCAACGGGAGACGCCTGCCAAACATCAACGACTGCCCCTGCGAGCGCTGTCCCTTGATCATTTCGAACCTGGCCATCAACCCAGAGGGTCTGTCCGGAAACCGACGCCTCCTCACCCCGCGCAATACTGGCACCCAATTCGTACTCGGGCGCGGACACCCGCCAAAAGGGTCCCAACAGCGCGGAATCCGTCTTCGTCGATTCTTTGCTCCCGGCTTGATCTTGCAACAAGTTGATCAAACTTGAAGCCCCCAGGATGTCCGAGGCCAAGATGACTTCGTTTTTTGCAGCACTTGTCGCCTGGCCCAGTCCGACGATGAACGCGCAACCCTTCTCGAATTCGTCTGTCGTTGGTTCGACTTCGCGCACGAACGCATGCAGATGCTTGACGAGCGCGAAGCTAATTTCGCGCAGCCGGGCATCCGGTGTTTTCGCAATGACTTCAAGCACCCGATCGGTAATGCTCTGAACGTCCACAAACTTCATCAGTCCACCCCCTTGATGAGCACCTTCTGGGAATTGATGACGGCCCGAAAGGTCGGTGACACGGCATGCCCATCCAGAATATCAACCTTGAAAGGCAAAGCTGATTCTTGAAAGGCTTCCCGCAATTCAGCAATTTGCATAAGGCTCAACGGTTCGTCGCCAGACACCACCAGATCAAGATCAGAAAACGGTTTGGCGGTCCACGTTGCCCGTGAACCGAATGCCCAGACTTGATGCTCAGGTAAAAAACGCTGGACCAAATCGCTAACGATTTGCCAGCACTCGGGGCTAATGTCGATGGCTGGCTGAGTAACCATCCTAAGATCGATTTCTTTCCTGAAGCCGTCTTAGAAGTTCCCGAGCCTCCCCAAGAAATGCCGGAATGCCTTGCACAACCGCGATAGCTACACTCTCATCGTAAGCGTGACTTGTCTTACTGCGCATCTCTCGGTAAACCCGCCACACCGACCAGTCGCCAAGCAGAAGACCTTGCTCATTCCCGGTTCGAATCAGTTCGGCAAATGGCATCCCATCAAACTGATCTGGTGTGGGGGAGACTGCCTCAAGATGACGCTTCAACATCTTGTGGCTGATTTCGTAGGTGAACTCAAACCGCTGGATCAGTCCATCGCGGATCTGCGCGTCCTTGGTGTCGCCTTGATACCGGACCAGTCCCTCGCCCAGGCGATTGACCGCATTTGAAAGAGGCGTGAGGTCGAGCATCCGATCCGTCCGGTTAATCAAGGGCCGTAAGCCCCTCGCCCAGACGATCTTACACAACCGGATCTGGATGGGGTACCGTGTTGTCCCGCCGAATTATCGAGTCGAGCTAGATGCGTACCAATGTCGTGATTGTGGGTGCAGGCCCTTCGGGTTTGCTGCTGGGACAACTCCTCTTCAAAGCCGGCGTGGACGCCATCATCGTCGAGCGCCAGACGCCCGACTATGTGTTGGGGCGGATTCGTGCCGGGGTCCTTGAGCAGGTCACCCTCGACGTATTGACGCAAACCGGCGTAGACAAACGCCTAGCCAAGGACGGATTGCCCCACACCGGATTTGATTTGCTCTTCAAGGGCGAACGCCATCGGATTGACCTCGTGGGCCTGACGGGTGGAAAAAAGGTCATGGTCTACGGGCAAACCGAAGTCACTCGGGACTTGATGGCGGCACGCGAGGCCGCAGGACTCACGACGCACTACGAAGCGCAGTCGGTTCAGATCCATGACTTTGATAGCGCCCACCCAAGCGTGAGTTTCATTAAGGATGGGGTTACCCAGACTATCCAATGTGACTTCATTGCGGGTTGCGACGGCTTTCATGGTGTTTGCCGAGCGAGTGTTCCCCGCCAATCGATTCAGGAGTTTGAGAAGGTCTACCCCTTTGGCTGGCTGGGTGTACTGGCCGATACCCCGCCGGTGCACGAAGAACTCATTTATGTGAACAGTCCGCGAGGTTTTGCGCTTTGCTCGCAGCGAAGTCGTTCGCGCAGCCGTTATTACCTGCAAGTGCCGCTGACCGATCAACTGGATCAATGGACGGACGAAGCCTTCTGGGATGAATTGCGCAATCGACTGGACCCCGATGCGCGGGACCATCTGGTGACCGGGCCGAGCATCGAAAAGAGCATCGCGCCGTTGCGCAGCTTTGTCGCCGAGCCAATGCGTTTCGGCACCTTATTTTTGGCCGGTGATGCGGCTCATATTGTTCCTCCGACCGGCGCCAAAGGCCTGAATTTGGCCGCGACAGATGTCAAGTTTCTGTCCGACGCCTTGATCGAAGCCTGTATTGAAAAGTCTCACGCGGGTATCGACCATTACTCCGCGCGCTGCCTGGCCCGCATCTGGCGCGCAGAGCGCTTTTCGTGGTGGTTCACCAGCCTGATGCACCGCTTCCCAGACCAGGGCGAAATCGGTCAGAAGCTCCAAGAGGCAGAACTGGACTATCTCGTTCACAGCGAAGCGGGGTCCCGCACAGTCGCTGAAAACTATGTCGGGCTACCCCTGAATTTTGGTGAGTGACGGGATCACGCGCCCAGTTGCATCTCCAGTTGATGGAGAACCTGATAGCAGGGCAAAACCTGCGAAACACTGCCGTTAGGCTCCCGACCTTCGCGAATCGCAGCAAAAAACTCGCGGTCCTGTAATTCGATGCCATTCATCGAAACCGCCACCTGAGAGACATCGATTTGCTCTTCCTTGCCGGTATACAGATCGTCATAGCGCGCGAGATAGGTCCCGGTGTCCCCGATGTACCGGAAGTACGTTCCTAGCGGCCCATCGTTATTGAACGACAGGCTCAAGGTACAAATCGCGCCGTTAGCTGCCTGGAGCTGAATGCTCATGTCCATCGCAATCCCCAGGGTCGGGTGGATGGGGCCCTGCACTGCATTAGCTTTCACGATCGGACTGCCTGTTTGATAGGCAAACAAATCAACGGTGTGGGCTGCGTGATGCCAAAGCAGGTGGTCGGTCCAACTACGGGGCTGCCCCAAGGCGTTCATGTTGGTCCGGCGAAAGAAATACGTCTGGACATCCATCTGCTGAATGTGAAATTCCCCCGCGGCGATCTTGTTGTGCACCCACTGGTGACTCGGATTGAAGCGACGGGTGTGGCCGCACATCGCCACCAGTCCCGATTGCTTGGCGGTCTCAACCACGGCCTCGGCGTCGGTCCACCGGTCGGCCAGAGGGATTTCGACCTGCACATGCTTGCCCGCCTGGAGACACGCCAGACTCTGCGCGGCGTGCATTTGGGTGGGCGTACACAGAATCACGGCATCGACATCGGAAAGAGCCAGGCTCTCAGTCAGATCGGTGGTCACATGCGGAACACCGTACTTGGCGGCAACCTCCCGGGTTTTTTCCAGTTCGCGGCCGACGAGCGAAATCACTTCGACGCCGTCGATGTGTTTGATTCCGTCCAGATGTTTGATGCCG
>RFVZ01000111.1 GCA_009922405.1 Betaproteobacteria bacterium | reverse complement strand
TTCAAGCGACGACGTCCGCCACGCAGCGGCGAGCGCGAGCCGGTAGTCTTCGCGCTGGGCATGGTCCTTGGGCGTCGAGGTGCCTCTCGGATCCGACTTGAATTGGTCGAGGCTCCTCGCACCCGGCAGGCCGAGTTCTTGCGACTCGGCCCCAAGGCGCAGCGCAAGAAAACCTCGGTTAAACAGCGTGCGTAGTTCGCCGCCCACATTGCGCTGGCGCAATGCATTGTTGTCCCGCCAGTTGGCGGTATCGAGGGCGCTTGCATCGACTTGGAACCGCACTCGCCCGTCACTGGCCCCGGTCGATGCACGCAGTTCTCGGGTATCCAGGGATCCGACAACCAGCGCTGCGCTGCTTTTTGAAGCGTCTGACGGGGCCTGGTTACTGGTGTTCGCGCTCGCCCGCGTGATGATCTGAATCGTGCCGCCGGTGGCCCCGCCTCCGTACAAGACCGAGCCCGATCCACGCAAAATCTCGATTCGCTCAATGCTGGCCAGGGGAATGGCGCTCAGGCGGGTACTCGCCAACTCATTTTCGTTCAGGCGGCGGCCGTCCAACAGAATCAGGGTGTTTTGGTCACCCGTGATCCCGAAACCTCGAAGATCGATCTGACGGTCTGGCGATCCGGCGTTGTCTCGCACTTGAACACTAACTTGCTGGCCCAAGAGTTCCGGCAGGTTAGACGCGGTCGACGCCGCGATCTGCTCGCGATCAATCACCGTCATACCGATGGGCGCGTCAGACAAAGGGGTCGCAAATCGTGATGCGGTCACCACCACGGACGGCAAGGGAGCCACCTGGGCAAACGTAGTCGATGAAGCAACGGCAATCGCAATCGCAATCGCAATCGCAGCGGCCGGGAACGGACGGATTTGTTTAAAAAAAAGCATGAATAAACCCCATGCGCCGACCGCCTCAGAGGCAGGCCAGCGCGCGGTCATCGTCGCCCACCGCGACCAGACCCGTTGAAAACAAGACGAGCTCCAGATTTGATCTGGGACTCATCCCACCCTCTCGGCCGGTCTCCGGGCTGCAGGTTTCACCGAATCCCCTTCCCAGATTCGTCACGATCCAGTGGGCGATTGACTCGGTTCATGCCACTTGGGCATACCTGCTTACCGTTGCGGGGGCAGCACAGGTTGGGCAAGCCGACCCTCTAAATCGAAGGGCGATTACATCCTGTTTCCCGTTTAACCCCACCCGCCGGACGGCTGGTGAGGCACCGAAAGCGCCTTCAGACTAACGCAAAGAAGACGTCAATGCATCGATAACCACGTTAGACGTCAGGAGTTCGGGTAGTACCTGAGCGGTCTGCTGTCCCGGGCGGTAGACCAGATAGAGCGGCACGCCATTACGGCCAAACTCAGCCAGTGCTGCCGTAATCGTGGGGTCCTGCCGCGTCCAGTCGGCCCGCAGCAGCAACACATCGTTGACGGCGAAAGCGCGCCGAACCGATTCATTTTCTAAAACTACTTTCTTATTGACCTGGCAACTAATGCACCACGCCGCGGTGAAGTCAACGAAAACGGTCCGTCCGGCCCCACGCGCGACCGAAACCGCAGCGGGAGACCATGCCGCCCAATCTTGCGTCTCCCCAGAGCGCACGGGATCCAAAGCACGTGGCGACGCTAGAGCGATTGCCAACGCAATGAGCACCCCCGCCGGCACACTTTTGCCGAGATGGCTTGCGGAGGGTTTGGCCGCGGTGCGTCCCCACCACCAAGCAGCCGCAGCGACCAGGACCCCCGCCATGAGCGTTCGCAACATGGCATCCACCCCCATTTGCGCGCCGAGAACCCAAACCAGCCACACCGAAGTAGCGTACATCGGGAAGGCAAGGCCCTGGCGCAAGGTCTGCATCCACTGCCCGGGTCGAGGCAGGCGCGCCAGCCATTCGGGATAAAGACCCAGCAGCAGATACGGTGCGGCCATCCCGAGGCCAATGGCCGCAAATACCAGGAGAGCGATCGCGGGTGCTGCGGTCAGGGTGAAACCGACCGCGGCCCCCATGAAGGGTGCCGTACAAGGCGTTGCCACCACCGCTGCCAGTAATCCTGCGGCAAATGAGGGCCCGATGCCGTGGGACGGGTCGTTTAAGGAACCGTTTGAGGAACCGTTTGAAGAACCCTTTTGAAATCCGCCGGAGACCCCAAGCGTGGTGAGGCGCAGCCCAATCTCGTACACCCCGGAAAAATTTAACCCAAGCGCTAGGAAGAGGAGTGCGAGCAGGCTCACAACGACGGGGGATTGCAATTGGAAGCCCCAGCCCACGGCCTGACCGGCGCTTCGCAACAAAAGCATCAACGCAGCCAAGCCCAAGAACATGGCCACCACCCCAGCGGCAAACGCAAAGGCGTTCCGGCGCGCCCGGACCGAATCCCCACCGGCATCCTGCACAAAGCCCAAGACTTTGAGACCCACGACCGGGAAAACACAGGGCATCAGGTTAAGAAGCAGTCCTCCCAGTAACGAGCCAGCGAGCACCAGACCCAGAGCCAGCGGATCGATGGCAGCACCTGACTGAGCGACGTTTGCGGCGGCTGTGGCGGAGGTGACAGAGGTAGCGGATGTCGTCGAGGTTGATCCGGCGGTCGGATCGAGTTGCGAAAGCAGTGACCGCTCGGCCGGCAACTTCGACGCGTTGGCCGTGTCAGCCCCATTAGCCAACGTCGCCAACGTGGCCAACACAGACACGCCGATCGGCTCACCGGCTAACGGCGCGGGGCCGCTCTGCCGCGTTGCCCGAACTTGGTAGGCCTGTCCGCTCAGGCGCAAGACACCGTCTAAGGTTTCAACGGACTCCGCATTGGGCCGAGCATTTGGCGGCGCATCTGGAATCGCATCTGGCGCCAGTTCAAGGCCAAGCCGCCAGCGGCCATCGGACAAACGCTCGAGTTGTTGATCGGCTGCGGGGGCCACCATCCGCTCACGCTCCGGGAAGAAGGTGAATTCCAACGAAGTAGAGGGCGGGGTGGAGAGCGCGGCAGTCGGCGGTGGCGGGAACGTCAACACCAGGCGCTTGCCCTCTGCAAACCAGCGGGCCTTGATGACCTGATTGGGATCTGGGATCCATCGATCCGCCGCGGCGAACAGCGCGGCCCAGGCAGACTCTTTGTTGGCCTGTGCGTTGGCCTGTGCGTTGGCTTGCGAGTTCGTTTGCAACAGGGGCAAGCGGATCGCGAGAGACGCCTCACCGGGGATACAAATTTCGCGGCACACCAGCCAAGTAGCGGTGGCTTCAAGCTGGACGTCCCGACCCGCCAGGCCCGTGGGCGGGTTCACACTCAGGGGCAGTACGATCTCGCCGTCGTAGCCAAAATTGGCCATCGGCCCGACCCGGATGCGATGAGGCGCTGGCCACTGAACTTCTCCGGCCGACCACCCGGATGGCAACTTGATCTGCCAACGGGTCGGCAATCCGGAATCACCCGGATTGCGCCAGTAGGTATGCCACTGTGGATCGTGCTTGAGGCGCAAACCCAGACGAAACGACTGCCCCGGAGCAACGGTCGCCCGGTCTGCGATCAATTCGGCTTCGAGCGTGCCGACCCGGACGGGGCCCAAAACCGGCGCGTGAGCGCCAGAGGGCCGAACTTGAGGTGGCGCGGGCTGAGCCTGCGCGAACCCCGATGGACTGACCGAAACGACGAACCAGATCGAGAAAAGCAGCGGGAACAGGAAGACACGCAGGAAATGCATGACCCGATGCTAACCGAAGCGCCCATCAAACTTCTGCAACGGCGGCTTGACCCCCACACGGCGAGTCCCTAACATCCCAACGCATGGATGATGATCTAAAATTAATTGTTGAAGGGGTCGAGCGACTGCTGGGCCTGACCCGCCGTCTCTCGCATGAAAACAGCGCTTTGCGTGATCGCCTTGCGCAGGTGCAGGCCCGATGTGATGAGGCTCAGACACGGGTCATTGAGGCTCAGGTCCGGGCCGAAGAGGCGCAAGCACTCGCCAACGAGACACAATCGCATATCGATCGGCTGAAGCGTCGTTCGGCCGAAGCGCGCGCCCGTGTCGAGGCTGCGCTCGAGCGCTTGCCTAGCCTAAGTGAACTGGCCGTCAGTCCAGAATTCGATGAAGCGATCCAGAATGAAGGGCCACACGAGGCAGAACCCCCAACCGAGCTGCATTCCGTGACGTCGTCCGATTTCACCAACTCTCCGCTGTAACTAAGGGCTGATCGCGATGGAACCCGTCGACGTCCGAATCCTCGACCGCGATTTCCGGATCGCAGTCTCCGCGGAGGAAAAAACCTCGTTACTGGCCGCTGTTAGTGAGGTCGATGTCCGAATGCGTCAAATCCGCGAAGCCGGGCGGGCGACATCACTCGACCGGATCGCCGTCATGGCAGCGATTCAGCTCGCCCACGAATTGATCGCCCGGCGCACTGAACAAGCGCCGGTCTTCAGTCCAGACGAAATCGCCCTGCGTCTTCGCGCCCGTCAACTCTCGGCAGAAATCCAAACCGAGATCGCCCGACAGGAAGCGCTGTCCTAGAAACCCAGGCTCGGATACACTGGGGCTCTGTCCTGCGGTGCTCGTCAAGGCCTTACACTCCTTGAACCAATAGATCGCCCCCAGGCCGCGGCATTAACTCAACCACTGTTGTGATCGTCCCTTTGTCGGATGAACCTGATGTGGAAGAAGCTGTGGCCGACCTGAACCACCAGGTTCGGGATGCCGGCCTGACGGCACCCGCGGGACAGACCCACCGTCGACACCCATGAATTACTGGTTAATGAAAAGCGAGCCCGAGGAGTGCTCGGTCGACGACGTGCTCGCGATGCCTAACGCGACGGTGCCGTGGTTCGGCGTGCGAAATTATTTAGCCCGCAATTTCATGCGCGACCAGATGCGTTTGCAGGACGGGGTGCTGTTTTATCATTCGTCGTGTGCCCAGCCGGGTGTCGTTGGATTGGCCGAAGTCGCTTCAACGCCCTACCCCGATGCAACCCAGTTCGATGCGGGTTCGAAGTACTTTGATCCGAAAGCGTCGCTTGAAGCGCCGCGATGGCAGTTGGTAGACGTCCGCGTGAACCGAAAAACCAGGACCTTGAGCCTGGCCGAACTTCGCGCCCATGCCGATCTCACCGAGATGATCCTGCTCAGGCGCGGCAACCGGCTCTCGATTACCCCGATCACCCCCCCCGAATGGAACACGATTTTGCGCCTGCTGGCAGAGTCGTCGGCCTAAAGACTGCCCCCTGGAGAACGCCTTGTTTGGAATCGATCCCCTGCTGCTTGCGGGGCTGTTAGTGCTTGGAGCGTTTACGGGTTTTGCGGCGGGGCTTCTCGGCATTGGCGGCGGCATGATAATGGTGCCGTTCATTACGATGATATTGACCCAACAGGCGTTCCCTGCCGAGCAGATCGTCAAGGTCGCTGTCGCCACCTCGCTGGCCTCGATCCTGTTCACCTCGATTGCCAGCGTGCGGGCTCATCACCGGCGTGGCGCCGTTCGCTGGGACATCGTGCGAATGGTGGCCCCGGGCATCGTGGTTGGTTCCGTGCTTGGCGCGCAGTTCGCGGCGCAACTCAAAGGCGCCTTACTTGCCGCCTTGTTCGCGGGATTTGTGGGGTTTTCGGCGACCCAGATGTTGACCGGCAAAAAGCCTTCGCCCTCGCGAACGATGCCTGGGGCCAGCGGGAGCGCTGCAGCAGGTGGATTTGTCGGTTTTCTCTCGGCCATTGTTGGCGCCGGGGGGGGATTCATCTCGGTACCCCTAATGACCCTGTGCAATGTGCCGATGCATCAGGCTGTCGCGACCAGCGCGGCCTTGGGTTTTCCGATCGCAATGGCGGGAACGATCGGCTATGTCGTCGCGGGATGGCACCAGTCACTGCCCCTCGCCGTGGGCTATGTCTGGTTACCCGCCTTGGCGGCGGTCACCTGCGCCAGCGTTCTAACAGCCCCGCTTGGCGCAAAGGCAGCCCATGCGCTACCGGTCGCATCCCTCAAACGGATCTTCGCAGTGATCCTTTATCTCCTCGCGGGCTATATGGTCTGGCGAGCGATGCAAGGCTGAAAAAAGGCCTAAAAAGCATTTTCAATCCAGTTTCGCCCCAGAGTCTTTAACGACTTTCGCCCACTTGGGCATTTCAGTGCTCACCAACCGCGCTAGCTCCTGCGGGGGTTGGCCACCAGGCTCAGCGCCCAGGGTCTGCCAAATCTCGCGCAGTTCGCCACCCGCCGCAAACTGACGGGCCATTTCCTGTTGCATCCGCTGAACAATGGGCGCGGGGGTACCTGCAGGTGCCCAAACGGCATACCAGGTCTGCGCGTCGTACCCCTTGACCGTTTCGCCCACGGTCGGCAGATCAGGCAACAAAAACGACCGCTTGGCTGAAGTCACTGCCAGGGGGCGCAACTTGCCAGATCGAATGTGCTGGATTGAGCTACCCAAACCGTCGAACATAAAGTCAATCTGCCCGGCCAACAGATCGGCCAGCGCCGGCCCTGCCCCGCGATAGGGGATATGGGTCGCAAAGCTGCGTGTCATCGACTTCCAAAGTTCGACGGACAACTGGTGAGAGGTCCCATTGCCCGCCGAACCAAAGTTGTACTTGCCTGGCGCAGCCTTGATCGCGGCCGAAAACTCCTGAAAGGTCTTTACCGGTAAGCGCTGGGGATTCACCACGACAACGTTTGGAAACACCGCCAGAATTGAAACTGGAGTGAGGTCCTTTTCCAGATCGTACGGAAGCGTCGGATAAAGACTCGGCGCAATCGTATGGTGCACCGCCCCCACCAAAAAGGTGTAGCCGTCGGGCGCCGACTTCGCAACCAAATCGGCACCGAGCGTGCCGCCGGCCCCACCACGGTTGTCGATCACAACCTGCTGCCCAAGCGTTTGCGACAACACTTTCGACAACGGCCTGGCCACCGCGTCGGTGCCTCCACCCGGTGGAAAGGGCACCACCATCCGAATTGGTTTGTTGGGCCAGGTTGAAGAAGCCTGAGCCCGCGCATCTCCCGGTAGCGCAGTCAAGCCAGGCAAAACGCCCAACGAGGTCCCAACCGAGGCCCCCATCGAGGCCCCCATCGAGGCCAACACCCGACGACGGGTAATATTTGAATTGAACATGGCAATGTCTCCTGATTTTTACTGAACCGTCACACTGTTTAGCCAACGATTTCATTTGTTTGCAATATTGAGCACACAATCAGGATCTACGCAATCCGAGCAAACAGCACTATGGATTTGAAACCCCGAATTGCCGTCGGCGGCTTTCAGCACGAGACCAATACCTTCGCTCCATCGCCGGCGACCTTAGAGGCGTTCTCTCGCGGCGGCGCCTGGCCCCCATTTGCCAGTGGCGATGCGATGCTCGCAGGGTTGGCTGGCGCCAATTTGCCAGCCACTGGCGCGATCAGGACGCTGACGCAGGCAGGTTTCGCGATCGAGCCCCTTGCCTGGGCAGCAGCGAGTCCGAGTGCGCGGGTAACGGACGAAGCGTTCGAGACGATCGCCGGGGCGATCCTCAGCGCTCTAAAAGCAGCCATCGATCCAAGTCTTCATACTTCGAACGGACCACTCGCGGGGGTTTACCTTGACCTCCACGGAGCGATGGTGACCGAATCCTATGACGACGGTGAGGGTGAATTGTTGCGCCGGGTCCGATCGATCGTCGGGCCAGAGATCCCAGTCGTTGCCAGTATCGACTGGCACGCGAATGTGTCCGAGGCAATGGTCGAACTCAGCGATGGCCTGGTGGGCTATCGGACGTATCCGCACATCGATATGGCGCAGACTGGTGAGCGGGCCGCTCGTCTGCTTTGCCAGTTGATTGAGCATCGGCGCCGAGGCCTGCCCGCAGCGCCCAAGGTGCTGAAGCGCTTTGACTGGTTGATTCCGCTACCGGCCCAATGCTCAACCATCGAACCCAACCGGGCGCTATTCGCGTTTCTTGAAGAACTCGAGCGTTGCGAAGGGGTGACGCTCACCCTAGCGCCTGGATTCCCAATGGCCGATATCTCCGATTGCGGCATGAGCGTGATTGCGCTTGGGGCCTGTTCCGACCGCATGGCAACCGGGTCGGTCAAAACCTTTGCTGAGACCGAATCCGCCGCTGAGCGACTGGCGCAAC
>RFVZ01000012.1 GCA_009922405.1 Betaproteobacteria bacterium | reverse complement strand
GCGTCGTCAAATTCAACAAACGAGCGGGCATTGACCGCTTTTGATCCATCGATCAACCCGGGATGCTGCTTGGCGAGTTTTTGGGCCTTGACCCGGAGTGTGCGCAGAAAAGATTCGGCGTACAGGCGCCCGAACCCATTCGCGAGGGCTTTAGCGCCCGCCGCGAGGTCTTGAGGGGCGGAAATGACCGCAGCTGAATCCACCCATCGGGCGGCATCATCGCCGCGCCTGCCAGCCCATTTCGCCAGCGCGTTGCCGCCCAGTGAGATCCCCACTGCGTGCAGGGTGGCTGAGCCCGCGAGGGCGTGCATGCGTTTGAGGATCCAGTCGATTTCGTGGTCGTCGCCCGAGTGATAGGCGCGCGGCAGCCGGTTCTCGAGGCCGCCACAACCCCGAAAATGAACCACTGCGCCGCGCCAGCCCCGGCGCAGGAGGGCCGCCATGAACGAGCGCGAATAGTGCGACCGGGAATCGCCTTCGAGTCCATGGAATAACACTACGAGGGGTGCGTTTGCGTTTGGGGTGTCGACGAAATCGACCGCAATTTGATCGCCGTCTGGGGTTTCCCAGGTTTCGCGACGGTAGGCGATGACGGGTCGGGGGGCAATACGCGCCGACCAAATGGTTTGAGAGTGCCCGTTGGGGAGCCAAGCGGGTGCGCGATAGGTTCCGGGTTTCAGGGGGGTTATCCTTGTCTGGCCATCGCGTGGCTGAGCGCTTCGAAGACGGTTTCGGGGGCGATCTGGGTTAGGCATGCGGTATGCCCGAGCGGGCATTCGCGCGCAAAGCAGGGGCTGCAGTCCAACTGAAGCCAGAGCACTTGGGCGCGTGCCGAACCGGGGGGCGTATGGCGGGGATCGCTGGACCCGAAGACGGCGGCCTGAGGGCGCCCAAACGCTGCAGCAACATGCATCAGGCCAGAATCATTGGATACCACACCGTCGGCGTCGGCCAGCAGTGCGAAGGCGTCCCCGAGGGCGGTTTCGCCGCAGAGGTTGCGTACCGGACCGGCTGACATCGTTGTGATTTCGGTGGCAATAGGGCGTTCATTCATGCTTCCAACCAGCACGACTTGTACCTGTGGCCAGGATTCGGTCAGTCGGTCGGCAAGCGCCGCAAAATGACGCGCTGGCCAACGTTTCGCAGGGCCAAATTCGGCCCCGGGCGCGAGAATGACGATTGGGCCAGGTGGGATCTGGAGTTGCGCACGGACAGCCGCCGCACGGGCGGGGTCTGCATGCAGCACAGGCTGCGGGATGGACTCTTGCGCGGCAGCACCGCCAATGTTCGCGAGCCGCACATAGTGTTCAACCATCGGCGCGCGACGCGCGACCGGGTCGGGTGTGTGAGTGAGGAGCGCACTACGGGATTCTCCCCGATAGCCAATCCGATCGCGGATACCCGCGAACCAGGGGATGAGGGCTGACTTGGCGGAGTTGGGCAGGATATAGGCCCGGTCGTACCCCTCATGGCTCAGCCTCCGGGCCAATGTCCAGCGCGCACGCAGTTGAAGTTGTCCGTGCCGTTGAGGCGCTTCGATCAGGCGATCGATCTCGGCCATGGCCGCACCGACCGGCAGGATATGAGGGGCTGCGAGCCAGTCCAGCGGACGTTTGGGTTCGTAAGCCTTGAGCAATGCGAGCAGTGGCTGGGCCATCACGGCGTCGCCGATCCAGTTGGGCGCAACGATCAGGGTACGCATCGGCCGGTCTGGCCGTGTTGCTCGGCGTCGCTCAGCGTCGTTCAATGACCGGCGTGCGCCAGCCCGTCAAACACGTAATGGGTGCCGCAGTAGGGGCATCGTCCTGCACCGGTCGTGGTCACATCAATGAACACTCGGGGATGTCCACTCCAGCGGGCCATTTGAGGATTGGGGCAAAACGCTGGGAGATCTTTCGCCTGCAAATGAACCGCATCCGCGGGCGCTGCGGATGGGTTGTTTTGAGTATTTGTGGCGGGCGGATGATCGGCGGGAGTATTTGCACGCATTGGAGCCTCTTGGGGTAACCGGATGGGGAGGAGTCAGCGCGGGGAATCAGTGGGGTGGCAAATTGGCCTTAGTTGGGCCTCGAATAGGCCTTAGATTGGCGTCAACCAATCGGAGTAGCGCGGATCGCGCCCGCCGACCGCATCAAAGAAGACCGTTTGAATCTGCTCGGTGATCGGTCCGCGGCGCCCAATCCCGATCTGCCGGCCGTCGAGTTCTCGGATCGGGGTCACTTCGGCAGCAGTGCCGGTAAAGAACGCTTCGTCGGCGCAGTAGACCTCGTCGCGCGTGATGCGCTTCTCGGTCACGCTCAGCCCGAGGTCGTGCGCGATGGTGATCACGGACGAGCGGGTAATGCCATCCAGACACGAGGCGAGATCGGGGGTGTAGAGCTTGCCATCCCGGATGATGAAGAGGTTTTCGCCAGCCCCTTCGGAAACATAGCCCTCGGTGTCCAGAAGCATGGCTTCATCGTAGCCATCAGCGACGGCTTCCTGATTGGCCAGAATCGAATTGACATAGTGGCCGGCCGCTTTGGCGCGCACCATGGTGACGTTGACATGGTGGCGGGTGAAGGAAGAGGTCTTGACCCGAATCCCTTTGGACAGGCCGTCTTCGCCAAGGTAGGCGCCCCACGGCCAGGCCGCGATCGCCAGATGAATCTGATTGCCACGCGTGTTGATTCCGAGTTTTTCGCTGCCGATCCAGACCAATGGACGGATGTAGCAGCTTTTGAGTCCATTGGCGCGGACCACTTCGCGCTGCGCGGCTTGCACGGTCTCGCGATCAAAGGGCATCACCATCTGGAAAATGTGACACGACTGGAAGAGGCGGCGAGTGTGTTCGGCAAGCCGGAAGATGCCTGTTCCAGCTGGGGTCTCGTAAGCCCTGACCCCTTCAAACACCCCCATGCCGTAGTGCAGCGAGTGGGTGAGCACATGGATCTTGGCTTCGCGCCATTCGACCAGTTTGCCGTCAAACCAAATCCAACCGTCGCGATCCGCCATCGACATGATGCTGTCCCTTTGTGCGCTTATCGGCGCTGATGATGATTTTCAAGCCCCGATTGTATCGAATCCCCTGATTCAGGCGTCTCCAAATACGGTCTGCCAAAGCGTGGTGACGCTGGAGACCTCCTCCGCAACTTGCGCGTGCGCTACCCGTGCGTAAGGGCTGTCGTCGAGTCGGAGCCTGTGTTGCAACGCGCGGTAACGACGATAGGCATCACTTGCGCCCTGAGCCAGCGCAGGCGGGATCAGCCCGATCCTCGCGGCTCGTTCGAGCAACGCGATGTTGCCCACATCGTCGAGCAATGCCGGATGCCGGGCACTGTGGGCCAAGACTAAGTACTGGACCGTAAATTCAACATCAATGAGGCCACCCCGATCGTGTTTCAGATCAAACAGTTCGGACCGATTGGGATGGCCTGCGGCGACCTGATGACGCATATCCAGAATCTTGCGTGCGAGTTCGGCGAGTTCGGCAGGCCCGCGCACTCGCGCCAGAAGCTCTCGACGCAGGTTCTCAAACCACGGCTCGATGGACGGTAGCCCAGCGCAATGACGGGCCCGTGTGAGGGCCTGATGTTCCCAGACCCAGGCACTTTCGCGCTGGTAGCGGGCGAAGGCTTCAAGGCTCGAGACCAGGAGCCCCGAGTTGCCGTTGGGCCGCAGGCGCAGGTCGACCTCGAATAGCAAGCCGGCTGCGGTCCTGCTCGATAACCAGCCCATGAGGCGCTGCGCCAGTGCGGCATAGCATTCCGCGGCGCGGGGGTCCGGATCGTCATATAAAAAGACCAGATCGAGATCCGACGCGTAGCCCAGTTCTTTGCTGCCCAGGCGGCCATAGGCGATCACGGCGAAGTGGGGCTCGGCTGTGTGCCGGTTACGCAGTTGCGACCAAACGAGCGGGATGACGAGCGCGAGAACCCGGTCGGCCAGTTCGCTCAGGTGATCGCTGACGCGTTCGATGCTCAGACGTCCTTCCAGATCCTGCACCAGGAGCCTGAACACCTGCGCATGGTGGGCCTCACGCGCCAGATCCATCTGGCGTTCGACATCGGGCAGTCGACCTCCATCCAGTCGCGGCATTTGGTCAAGGCGGTCGCTGAGTTCCTGGCCCCAGCGCGCGTAGTCGACCGGCTTCAAGACCTCTCCGTCGAGCAATTCATCGAGTACAACGGGATGGCGTAAGAGGTAGTTGGACCCCCACTGCGACTGGGCAACGGTGCGGACTAGCCGATCGAGGACTGCCGGAAACCGATCCATCAGCATCAAGTACGAAGGTCGGCCAAGCACGGATTCAAACAGGTCGATCAAACGAACCCAGGCGTTTGGGTCTTCGGACTGCGGACGGCCGCGAACGCGCGCAATCAAACGCTCGAGGACGACCCGGGTTTCGGGGCGGGCAGCACCCCAGCGCCGACTGGCCCGAAGGGCCTCAATTCGAGCCGCCAACTTTGGCGACGCGACCAGGTTGTCTGGATCCGAGGAGCTTAACGCCTCAACTGGGAGGGCCGGGCTAGCCGGATCCAACCGGCTTGGCCGCAGGAGCGCATCGAAGATTGCTGCGACGCGCCGGCGGGTAAGGTGTAGTCGGCTCTCCAGATCCTCGACGCTCGACCCCAGCATTTGTGCCGTCTGCATGCGCGCTTCGGGGGCATCGGGCAGGGTGTGGGTCTGGGCATCTTCGCGGTACTGCAAGGCGTGCTCGACCCGACGAAGCCACGTGTAGTCGTCCGCGAGCGCCTGGCACTCGTCTTTGGGCAATAAACCCCGCAGGCCGAGAATAGCCAAGGTCGTCAGGGTGGATGGGTGGCGCAATTCCGGATCGCGACCACCGCGCACGATCTGGAATAGCTGGGCAATGAATTCGATCTCCCGGATGCCTCCGCGACCGAGTTTGACGTCGATTCCGCCACGGCGCAGTTCGCGTTTGGCGGCTTCGCTTCGGATGAGTGCATGCAGGTCCCGGAGCGCGTCGAAGGCGCCAAAGTCGAGATATCGGCGCCAGACGAACGGTTGCACGAGTGCGGTGAGGCCGGCATGGTCGGCGGCGCGTTGCGCGGGGGTTGTCATCCCGGTGTCGGCAATCAGTCGCGACTTGAGCCAGGCAAAGCGTTCCCATTCCCGTCCCTGCTCGACCAGGTAGTCTTCGAGTGCCGGCAGGCTCATGGCAGCGGGTCCGGAGTCGCCATATGGGCGCAACCGCAGGTCAATCCGAAAGACAAACCCGTCTTCGGTGACCGGATCCAGCAGCTGAATCATGGCACGGCTGACCCGGGCGAAAAATTCTGCACAAGGGATGGATGGCATCGGCCCGCCAGCGGTTCGACCTTCGTCCCGGTAAACCAGGACCAGATCGATATCAGACGACACATTCAACTCGCGTCCGCCCAGTTTGCCCATGCCGACAACCAAAAGATCCATCGGCTGACCCTGGGTGTCGCAGGGTTGGCCAAAACGTTTGACGAGATCGTCGGTAGCGCTGCGAACCGCGGTGCCGACCGCAATTTCGGCCAGATCGGTCATGACCGTACAGACCTCGTCCAGCGCGGCGAGGCCCGAGACATCTCGCTCCAGCAAAGCCGCGAAGATGACCTGCCGGGTCTGGCGCAGCGCAATGCCGATCGCCCGTTCTGGGCCAGCCTGGTCTTGGGCAGGATGAAGCCGCGACTGCAGTAGGCTTCCGATCGCGGCCCGATTGATGGGTTGCTGGCGCAGGCGTTCAAAATCAGCCCGGAGCTCGGGCCGGCGTTGGTCCCAGGCCTCAAGTGTGCGTCGCAGCCAGGCTGAGCTGAAGAGTCCGCGAGGTGCGCGAGTGGAGTGACTGGAAGGATCGCTTGACACAGAGCCTATGCTACCTTCGGCCGCCACTCTCTGCGCAGATGACGACAAACCGAACCTTCTCACGTGCTCCCTCCATTGCTCGCTGGACCCAGGTCCTGCTGGTGGGTTTAGTGCTTGCGGCCGTCCTCATCGGGGGTGGATATCTTGGCGTTCGACATGTCCTATGGCCGCGCATTGATGCCGTTCGGCCTCTGCTGCTGGAACAACTGACTCAATTGTTGGGGGCACCGGTCGAGGTCTTCCGGTTGGACGCGGACTGGGTTGGCGTCAACCCGAGCGTGACGATCGAGGGTTTGAGTCTTCGCGATCCGACCGGCGCCGTCGTTCTCAAGGTACCTCAATTGAGCGCCCAACTCTCGTGGAATTCGCTGTTAAGTGGCGAGCCCCGATTCAACCGAATCGTCCTGACAGATGCTCAGCTCGAGATTGAACGTGAAACCCACGACCTTTGGCGGGTCGCGGGGGTCGCGTTCCGGCCCAATGAGCCCTTGACTTTTTTGCGGTGGGTGCTCACCCAAGCAGATGTTGAGTTGCGGCGCGCCCGCATTCGAATTCAGGATCGGACTCTGCCGGATGGACGTGCGCGGCCTGGCCCGGCATTGACCCAGGTGTTGGAGGGGGTGGATCTCAATTTGCACAACCGTGGTACGCAACACCAACTTTCGATCGAGGTCCCCGCATCAGGAGCCGAGCTACAGGCCGTCAAGATCGAAAGTACATTTTCGCATCAACGATTTAAGCCCGCGGAGGACTTCGAACATTGGTCGGGTCAGGCCAAGTTGTCTGCCAAACGATTCGACCTGGGCGTACTCGCCCGCCACCTGCCGATGCCGGGTGGACTCACCCAAGGGGCTCTGGAAGGCCAGGTTGAGATGACGCTCGCTCCGCCCGCTCAAGGCCATTTGCGTACCGGACACGCGGATCTGAACTTCACTCTTCGCGATCTGGCGTTGCAACGTAGCGATGGGCCCTTGAGCCTGGCCACGCTCTCTTTGGCGGCCCGCGTCGGTCTGGATGAGGCCTTGTGGTCGGTCCAGTTAAAGCAACTGGATATGACCGATCCTGCCAGCCTGACCCTAAAGATCAACAGCGGCGGGAAAGACCTGAGCTTTGATCGAAACACCTTGAGTCCGCGCGCCGGGCAACTTCAGCTCAGTCGTTTTGAACTGGCGGACGCAACGCCCTGGCTGGACCGGATACCTCTCTCCGATGAATGGCGTGATCGGTTACGCCAGCAAGCGCCCAAAGGCTCGGTGTTGGATGGCACTGCCAAATGGTCCCGCGGTGCGGGTAATGGGCTCGTTTGGGAGCTAAACGCAGGCTTCGAACGCGCATCTATCGCTGCGCTCCCCGCTGCCCAAAATCGACCTGGCCAGCCCGGGTTCAGCAATCTGACCGGACGAGTCCAATGGCGTGACCAGGGCGGCCGGCTACAGATTTCAAGCACCGAGGCATCGATCGTTTTGCCGGGGGTTCTGACGGAGCCTGCCGTGAATCTAGATCAGCTGAGCGCCGACGTGCAGTGGCGGTTCGAGAACGGCGCGACCGCGCTCAACATCGATCAGTTGCGCTTTGCCAATGCGGATCTGGCCGGCGAGTTGAGCGGTACGCTGCAGATTCCCGACTCCAAGGTGGCGGCTACAGCAGATCTCACCGGCCGTCTGCAGCGGGCTGAGGCGAAGCGGATCCCCCGCTATTTGCCCACGCGCTTAGGTCCAGAACTGCGGGCTTGGCTGGCCTCGGCGCTGCAGGGCGGACAGGCTCGCGATGTCAAGATGCGTCTGCAGGGTCGGCTTGACCGCTTCCCATTCGTGAAGCCCGCAGACGGCACGTTTCGCGTGGATGTGCCAGTCCGAGAGGTTCGGCTCGCCTACGCCGAGGGCTGGCCTGTTGCTGAGGCCATGACGGGTGATTTGACCTTCGCAGGCAACGGGATGACGGTCCGTCTCGATTCGGCGCAAATCTTTGGCCTGCGCCTGAGTGCAGTCAACGCCTCGATTGCCGATTTTGATCGCTCGGTCCTGCGACTCGATCTGCTGGGCACGGGCCCCGCACAGGAAATGGTTCGTTTTTCGAATGAGTCGCCTTTGAACGCGCGTCTGGGCGGGGTTACCAACTCCGTGCAGACGACTGGCGATGCCCGCGTCAACGTCCGTCTGTCTTTGCCGCTGGCTCAACTCGATCAGACGTCCGTCAACGGGGGAATTCAGTTTGCCGGTAACAGCGTTGCCTTTGAGTCTGCGATTCCGCCCCTGACCCAGGTTCAGGGGTACCTGGATTTCTCCGACCGAGGCTTTGCATTGCGGGAACTGCGCGGCATATTTCTGGGCGGACCGATTGCGCTCGAAGCGGATACGCAGACCCGGGGAACCGCTTCCAGTCAGCCGATCGATCTTCGCGCCACCGGAACCGTGAGTGCTGCGGGTCTACGCCAATTGGTAGACAACGAACTTTTGCGGCGTCTCTCGGGTAATACCCGTTATGAGGCCCAACTCAACATTCAGGGTGCGAGCACCCGGCTGCGTGTGAAGTCCGACTTGATCGGTTTAGGCAGCGTTTTACCCGCGCCTTTTGCCAAATCTGCGGAAGCCCCGTTGCCGCTTGCTCTGGAGATGAGGCCGATGGCTGCCACGGGTGCGACGGGTGCGACGGGTGACGAAATCACAGCCCGTCTGGGCGAGTCCATTCGGATGGCATTCGAGCGCCGCCTCGATCCTGCCGCCAAGAAGTGGCTGCCGACTCGCGGCATTCTTGCAATTGGCAATGAGCCTACCTTGCCGGAGACCGGTTTTGCGGTTCGGGTTGACTCCGACATTTTGGATGTTGATCAGTGGTCGCAGGTACTCGGGGACAGTCGGCTACCCGATGCGCCCTCCAAGGGACCCGACCTGGTGTCGGTCCTGCCGTCGGTCGTTACCATTCGCGCTAAAGATTTGGTGATCGCGGGCCGCCACCTGCAGGATGCGGTGGTCGGTGCAACCCGTGCCGGGGGTTACTGGCGGGCCAACGTCCGCAGCCGGGGTATCGACGGATATTTCAATTGGCGCGACGCGTTGCCTGGCCAGCCTATCGGCACCTTGACAGCACGATTTGGGCGCCTGGTGATCCCAGAGTCGCGGCGCAGTGACGTCGCCTTGATGCTGGCCGATGCGCTCCCTGATCGATTGCCTGGACTGGATGTCGCCGCCGAAGAACTCATCTTGGGGGAGAGTAATCTGGGCGCGTTTCAACTGATTGCGAGCAACGGGGGTAGTGCGACCGATCCGGTTTGGCAAATTGAAACGCTGAGTTTGCGCAATCCCGGTGGCAAATTAACGGCGACCGGACGATGGGGCGGTGAAGGCGCAGTGCGCCCTGAGGACCGCGTTACTCGTCTGAATTTCGACCTCGAGGTGTTAGATTCCGCGCGCCTCTTGTCCACCTTTGGGTTGGTCGATTTGATCCGGGGCGGCGGTGGTCGAATTAACGGAGAACTGACCTGGAAGGGTTTGCCGATGGCATGGGAGTCGCGCATGCTCGGCGGGCAGTTGGCGCTCGAGATCGGTCGGGGCCAGTTCCTCAAGGCAGATCCTGGCCTCGCAAAGCTGATTGGGGTACTCAATCTACAGTCACTCCCGCGCAGGCTCCAGTTTGATTTTCGTGACGTCTTTGCCGAAGGGTTTGCCTTCGATCGCATTTCGGGTCGGGTGGCGATTAAAGACGGGGTGGCCCGAACGTCAGACCTGCGTATGCAGGGAATTTCGGCGTTGGTCGCGATCCGTGGGAGCGCCGATATCGCTCAGGAGACCCAGAATCTGTCCGTAGAGGTCGTGCCCCAACTCAATGCGGGGTTGGCGGCGCTGGGGTATGCGGCGGCGGTTAACCCGGCGATTGGCCTCGGTTCGCTGGTCGCACAATTTGTGCTCCGGGAACCCCTGCAGGCGTTGTTTGCCTTTACGGTCGACGTCCGTGGGCCCTGGGCCGACCCAGTCGTGGTCCGTCGGAGCCCATCTGCCACCTCAACTCGCTTAAAGTGACGGTCATGAAGACAGAACCCTCGATTCGCCATCTCGCGATTGCTCGCGACACGCTGCTCGCGCCCTTCGGTTTGGTCGAACCCGATCTGGCGCGCGCGTTTTCCGAACTCTTTGAACATCGGATTGATTTCGCCGATCTGTATTTTCAGCAAACTCGTTCGGAGTCCTGGCGCCTTGAAGAAGGCATCGTCAAATCCGGCAGTTTCGGCATCGATCAGGGCGTTGGCGTTCGCGCAGTCGTGGGCGATCGGACCGCGTTTGCCTATTCGGATGCGATTGGAGTCGAGCCGCTGATCCAAGCCGCACGCGCGGTTCGTGGGATTGCGCGCCGGGGTTCTGGCCGGGTCAAAATTCCAACGCCGGTCGGATTCGAACAGCGCGGGGGCCATACGCTTTACGGTTTGGACGACCCGATCCGTTCCTTGGACGCTCAGGCCAAGGTTGACCTGCTCGGACGCGTGGAGGTTATGGCCCGCGCCCGCGACCCGCGCGTCGTTCAGGTGATGGCTGGCCTTGCGGCCGAACATGATGTGGTCCTCGTCGTCCGCTCCGACGGGTTGATGGCGGCCGATGTGCGACCGCTGGTCCGCCTCTCGGTGACAGTCATCGCCGAGTCTGGTGGCCGGCGAGAGGTTGGTAGTGCAGGCGGTGGTGGGCGCTTCGGGTTCGAACGCTTCGATGATGAAACCGTTCGCCGAACCGTTGAAGAAGCCGTGCAGCAGGCCCTGGTCAATCTGGACTCCCGCCCTGCGCCTGCCGGCACGATGAGCGTAGTGTTGGGTTCCGGTTGGCCGGGTATTCTGCTGCATGAGGCGATTGGCCATGGCCTTGAGGGCGACTTCAATCGCAAGGGCTCGAGTGCATTTGCCGGTCAGCTTGGTCAGCGGGTTGCAGCCCCAGGTGTCACCGTGGTCGATGACGGTACCCTGCCTGATCGCCGGGGTTCACTGAACGTCGACGACGAGGGCAACCCGACGCGTGAGAACGTGTTGATCGAAGACGGCATCCTGCGTTCGTATCTTCAGGACACCCTGAATGCCCGTTTGATGAAAGTCCCCGTGACTGGCAATGGCCGTCGAGAGTCCTTCGCGCATTTGCCGATGCCAAGAATGACCAACACCTGCATGATGGCCGGCGACCGCGATCCTGCCGAAATCGTCGCATCTCTTGACCGCGGCCTGTACGCAGTTAATTTCGGCGGTGGTCAGGTGGATATTACTAACGGCAAGTTTGTTTTTTCGGCCTCCGAGGCCTACTGGGTCGAAGGCGGCAAGATTCAGTATCCAGTCAAGGGCGCAACCATCATAGGTAATGGCCCCGACGCACTGACTCGGGTCACGATGATCGGTAACGATCTCCGGCTCGACCCAGGCGTGGGTACCTGTGGCAAAGACGGGCAAAGCGTGCCGGTCGGGGTTGGGCAGCCCACGCTGCGCATCGAAGGCTTGACTGTGGGTGGGACCGGCTGACGCACGATTCGGATTCCGTCGACATGAAGCACAATTTGTATTCCGTCCTAAGGGCAGGGTTTCCCGCCGATCTGGACGCCATCGCAGTTGAAACCGATCAGGGCCAACGCTATCGCTGGCGTGATCTCGAGCAGGGCAGCGCCAGGCTTGCAAACTTTTTCGATTCGCTGGGCTTGAGCCCCGACGCCCGCATCGCGGTGCAGGCCGAAAAATCCGTTGAATACTTGCTGCTTTATCTCGCCACGGTCCGCGCTGGGCGGGTGTTTCTGCCGCTCAATACCGCCTACAAAGCGGATGAAATCACCTATTTCCTAGGTGATGCCCAACCCGAGGTATTGGTCTGTAGCTCGGCCAATGCGCCCTGGGTGGGCGAGATTGCCGCGAATGCAGGCGTCCGCCATGTTTTTACGCTCGATGAAGACCGTAGCGGGACGCTTCTCGAATTGTCGGCCGAATGTTCCGACGAACAGATCGTTGCTTCGTGTGGCCCACACGATCTGGCCGCCATTCTCTACACCAGTGGCACCACAGGGCGCAGTAAGGGCGCCATGCTGTCGCACGGCAATCTGTGGTCGAACGCCCAAACCCTGAAAGATTATTGGGGGTGGCAACCCGGCGATGTTTTGATTCATGCCCTGCCGGTCTTCCATGTCCATGGGCTTTTCGTGGCCATTCACGCTGCCTTGCTCAATGGCAGCAAGATGCTCTGGATGTCGAAATTCGATCCGCGTCAGGTCATCGAACGGATGTCCGATGCCACCGTTTTTATGGGCGTTCCGACGCTCTATGTTCGGATGTTGGCTGAACCTGCGCTGACGCCTGCGCGAACGCAATCGATGCGCTTGTTTATTTCGGGCTCGGCGCCCCTGTTGATTGAGACGTTTGAGGCCTGGCGCGAGCGCACTGGGCACATCATCCTCGAGCGTTATGGCATGAGCGAGACGGTCATGCTGACCTCGAACCCCTACGTGGCGGATCCCCGTTATTCGGGTCACAGTGAGCGTCGCGGCGGTACGGTTGGATTTCCCCTGCCCGGTGTTGAACTCCGGATTTGTGGGGGCGACGGCGCGACTCTGGCTAACGGGGAGATCGGTGGTGTCGAAGTCAAGGGGCCCAACGTGTTTCAGGGCTACTGGCGCATGCCCGAAAAAACCCGCGAAGAGTTCACCGAGGATGGTTTTTTCAAAACCGGCGATCTGGGTCAGATCGACCAGCAAGGCTACGTCGTGTTGGTCGGACGCAGTAAAGATCTGATTATCAGCGGGGGCTATAACGTCTACCCCGCTGAAATCGAGGGCATTCTCAACGAACTGGAAGGCGTCGCCGAGAGCGCCCTGATCGGGGTTCCCCATCCCGACTTTGGGGAGGTTGGGGTCGCCATCGTGGTGGCCAGGCCGGGTGCTGAGTTGACGGGCGATGCGCTGATCGAGGCCCTCAAAAAGCGTCTCGCGAACTTCAAAATACCAAAACGATGTTTTATCGTGGATGCATTGCCGCGCAATACGATGGGCAAAGTCCAGAAGAACCTGTTGCGCAATCAGTACCAAGTTTCTTTTTCCTGAACCGTTATGACAACCCCTGTTACCGACGATCTTCGGATCCGCGAAATCCTTGAACTCGCGCCCCCCTCTCATTTGTTGCGCGAATTCCCAGTTACCGAAGCTGTGGCGCGAACAACCGCAAATGCGCGTGATGCTGTCCATCGCATCCTGCATGGGATGGACGACCGGATCGTTGTCGTCATTGGGCCCTGTTCAATTCACGACCCGCAGGCAGCCTACGAGTACGCGCGACGCCTGGCGGAGCAGCGCCGCCGATTTGCTGGCGAGCTTGAAATCATCATGCGGGTCTATTTTGAAAAGCCCCGCACCACGGTCGGCTGGAAGGGTCTGATCAACGATCCCTCGCTGGATGGCAGTTTTGATATCAATCGGGGATTGCGACTCGGGCGTGAAGTGCTCCTGGAGATTATTTCGCTCGGGCTCCCTGCCGGCGTTGAGTTCCTCGACATGATCACCCCTCAGTACATCGCTGATCTGGTGTCCTGGGGCGCGATTGGCGCGCGGACAACCGAATCGCAAATCCATCGCGAACTCGCCTCTGGACTCTCATGTCCTGTGGGCTTCAAGAACGGGACTGACGGCAATTTGCGCATTGCTTTGGACGCGATTCGTTCGGCGAGTCAACCCCATCACTTTCTCTCGGTGACCAAGGGCGGGCACTCGGCGATCGTCCGGACGCTGGGCAACGAAGACTGCCATGTCATTCTCCGGGGCGGAAAATTTCCAAATTTTGATGCGGTCAGCGTAGAGGCCGCGTGTCGCGAATCATCGTCGGTCAACGTGTCTTGCCGTCTGATGATTGACGCAAGTCATGGCAACAGTCAGAAAAAGCCCGAGAATCAAGTCCCCGTGACCCAGGACGTTGCCGCCCAAGTCGCCGGTGGCGATGAACGCATTTTCGGCATGATGATCGAGAGTCATCTTGTGGCCGGTCGCCAGGATCTGGTCGCAGGGCAGCCCCTGACCTACGGTCAAAGCATCACCGATGGATGCATTTCGTGGGAGGACAGCGTGCCCCTCCTGGAGGTGCTTGCGACCGCGGTTAGGCAGCGGCGCCTAAAACGCGGGGATTGAACCCCAGGTCGGGCCGCGGGGAGTGAACCTGGGGCTTGCGCCCTGATTTCAGGCGGCCGCCGTTTGGGGTACTGCCGCCTCGCGGATCGGGATATTGACGAGTGCTGCAAAGGCGGCGAGAGCCGCATCGGCGTACCACATCCACTGAAAATTCCCCAGGTGCGCAAGTGCTAAGCCGCCCAGCCAGGCGCCCAGAAAGCCACCGATCTGATGCGACACCAGGGTCATCCCAAAGAGGGTCGCCAGAAAGCGGGTACCAAACAGCTTGCCGACGATGGCGGCGGTCGGTGGCACGGTGGCCAACCAGGTGGCCCCGAGGCTGATACCGAACAGGTAAAAGGTCCACTCGGTTTTCGGGGCTAGCAGATACAGGAGGACACAAATTGCTCGCGACGCATACATGCCAGCGAGTACGTTCTTGCTGCGATAACGGCTGATCAGGTGACTGGCATAAAGACCACCAAAGATGTTCGCTAGTCCAATCAGGGCCAGCGACCAACTGGCCACGGACGCCGGTAGCCCGCACAGGTCAACCTCGCCGGGCAGATGGGTGACCAGAAAGGCAATGTGAAACCCGCAGGTGAAAAAGCCTAAATGCAGGAGGCCATAGCTCGGGCTTTGAAAAGCTTCAGACACTGCATGGCGGAGATCCGATCCCGAAACGGGCGCTGGATCGGCGCTCGCCCGGGTAGGCGCGACGCGGTTCACCAGTGGAATCGCTAGCGCAATGAGGGCGACTGTCGACCACATCGCGCCCATCCAACCCAGGGCCTGAATCAAGCGCTGAATGATCGGGGTCAGAATGAACTGTCCGACCGACGCGCCGGCATTGATGACGCCCGATGCAGCCGCGCGGGCTTCGGCCGGTACCTGCTTGGCGGTCGCGCCCATCAGAATCGAGAAACTCGCTGCGCCGGCGCCGCCGGCAAAGAGGATCCCTTGCGTGATTCCGAGGCCGATCCCGGTATCCATGAAAGGGGTCAACGCCAGCCCGAGGGCTGCCGAGAGAATCGCGGCAAACAGCACATAGCGCGAGCCCCAACGGTCGGCAATCGCCCCTGCTATCGGTTGCGCCAGGCCCCAGACAAACTGCCCGATCGCCAGCGCGAGGCTGAGGGTGACCACGCCCAGGCCGGTCGACGAGTTCATCGGGCCCATGAACAAACCGAGGGATTGCCGAGTCCCCATCGTGAGCATCAGAATGCCTGCCGCCGACAGAACGATGGCCAGGACGCCAGGCGCCTTGAGGGTCTTGAACATTAAAACGATCTCTTGATGGAATGGCGGTCGAGTGCGCGGTCGACGCCCTTATGCAACGGCGCGTCGCAGGTCTTGCAGGAGTGTGCCTGTTTGGCGCATATCGATCTCATGGGCCTCGTCGCGCCAGGTTTCGTTGAGCGCCTCCGCATACCACCGGCGCATGGCTGGCAGTTCGAGAAGCGTCTTCGCATAGTTCATCGCGGGCGGACTGAGTGCTAGGCCATAGGTCTGGATCCGGAACGCGACCGGGCAGAAGAATGCATCGACCGCAGTGAATACCGACCCCGCCAGAAAGGGTCCGCCGAACCGACTAAGTCCCTCAAGCCAAAGCTGGTCAATCCGATTGAGATCTCCGAGGAGTTCAATCGTAAGGGCAGGAAGTTGGACTCGAACACCGCAATTCATCGTGCAAATTCTGCGCAGCGTTCCAAATCCCGAATGCATTTCGGCGCATGCGCTGCGGGCCCAATGACGCGCATCGCTGGCCTTGGGCCAGACGCCGGGATGGTGTTCGGCGAGATACTCAGAGATGGCTAACGAATCCCATATGACGCCGTCGTGGGGGGCGATGCCAGCGTCGCCTTCAACTGAATCCCGATGATTAACCAGACACGGGACCTTACCCGTGGGCGAGAAGTCGAAGAATGGGCTGGCTTGGTCGGCCGATACGAAAGGGACGAGCCGCTCCTCGAACGGGATGCCCAACTCTTGCATCAAGACCCAGGGTCTCAGTGACCAGGACGAATAGTTTTTATTGGCGATGTAGAGCGTCTGCATCTTGGGGACCTTGGGTTAGCGCTCTCGAGACCACAACACATCGTCGCCGCCTTCAACCCGGTTGAGGGTCCTGGCCAGCACAAAGAGTAGGTCGCTCAGGCGATTAAGGTACTGCTGCGCGAGGGGGCGCAACGCCGGGGGCGCAGGGTCTGCGGGGGCGGCGCTGGTCGCATTGTCTGCACTGTCAGCGCTGTCCGCAGCCAATGGCGCCTGGCTCGCAAGGCTGATCACGGTCCGTTCGGCGCGCCGGCAGATCGTGCGGGCTACATGAGCGATCGCAGCGCTGCGACTGCCCCCCGGCAAGATGAATTCCTCCAGCCGAGGGAGTTCGGCGTTGTAGTCCTCGAGAGCCTGGTCGAGCGCAAGCACCCGTTCCTCTGCGAGCAGGACAAAGCCCGGAATACTGAGTTCACCACCCAGATCGAACAAATCATTCTGAATTTGATTCAGCAACGTATCGATTAGCGCAGGCAATGGTTCGCAGCGCAGAAGTCCCAGAGTGGAGTTCAGTTCGTCGACGTCACCCATGGCGACAACTCGGGCCGAGTCTTTGGCAACCCGGCTGCCGTCACCTAGCCCGGTGGTCCCGTCATCGCCCGTACGGGTGGCGATCGCGCTGAGCCGAAAACCCATGATGGTTTGTTGTCCTGTCGGATGGTTGATTCAATGCGTAGCCGACGATCTTACAATGCGAGAAACCAGAAGCTTTCCGGAGACCCATCTATGAACCAACCTATCGCTCAAGCCCCGATTCGGGCGTTCGATCGCGCGCCGCTCCCGCCCGGTTTCGAGGCCGCCGCGCGCGAACGCTTTGCCGAGCGTTACAGCACCGGTGCGTCGGTGCGCGAACAGCACGGTCGCGACGAATCTCCATTCCTGCCGATGCCACCCGATGCGGTGATTTTTGCGCAGTCCGTCGAAGACGTTGTGGCGGTGGTCGATTGGTGCCGGCAGTACCAGGTGCCATTGATCCCTTACGGGGTGGGCTCCTCAATAGAAGGTTCGCTGTTGGCCAGTCAGGGCGGCGTCTCGCTCGACGTGTCTGGAATGAATCGGGTGCTTTCGATCCATGCCGAGGACGGGACGGCGACCGTCCAGCCAGGCGTGACCCGGATGCAACTCAATCGCGAGCTGGCGGGCACGGGGCTTTTCTTTCCGATCGATCCCGGCGCGGATGCCAGTATTGGTGGCATGTGCGCAACCCGTGCATCCGGGACGAATGCGGTTCGCTACGGCACCATGCGTGAGAACGTCGTTGCCCTGACGGTCGTGACAGCCGATGGCAAAGTCGTCCGAACCGCCCGCCGCGCGCGCAAAAGTTCAGCTGGGTACGACTTGACCCGCCTGTTTGTGGGCTCCGAGGGGACGCTGGGTGTGATCGTTGAAGCGACGGTGCGGCTCTATCCTCAGCCGGAGTCGATCAGCGCCGCCGTCGTCAGTTTTCCGGATGTTCCTTCGGCGATCAATACCGTGATTCAGACGATTCAAATGGGTGTACCGATCGCTCGGAGTGAATTTCTTTGCGAGCGGACGATTCGGGCAATCAACGCCTACCAGAAGACCACGATGGCCGAGCGCCCAACGCTGTTTCTGGAATTCCATGGCACCGAAGCGGGTGTGACCGAGCAGATCAAGATGGTGGAGTCGATTGCCAGCGAGTTGGGCGGGCAGAATTTTGAATGGGCTACCCGCCCTGAAGACCGCACCCGTTTGTGGCAAGCCCGCCATCACGCCTACTTTGCTTGTTTGCAGGTCCGGCCGGGCTCGCGCGCCATTTCAACCGATACCTGCGTGCCGATTTCGCGACTCGCCGATTCGATCGAGGGAGCTCGCCACATTCTGGATAGTGCGCCGATGCCCTCGATGTTATTCGGGCATGTGGGTGACGGTAACTTTCACGGCATCATTTTGGTCGACCCACTCGACCAGGCCGAGGTGAATGAGGCCGAGCGCCTTAACGCTGAAATCGTTCGGCTTGCGCTCGCGGTGGATGGCACCTGCACGGGCGAACACGGCGTGGGTCTGCACAAAATCGACTTCCTGGTCGAAGAGCATGGGGACGATACGATCGATCTGATGCGACGAATCAAACGGGCGCTCGACCCAGTGGGAATTTTGAACCCCGGGAAGATCTTTCGCGCCTGATCTCTCAGGGTCCGAGGAGTTCTTGCGCCGACACCAGGAGTTCCCGCAACGGTTCAACACCAACCAACAGTTGGCGCATTTCCTGGCGATAGATCTCCCGGCTTTCGGGGGCCTGACCCATTGCCCACAACCAGCCGCCGGTCGCGTCGCGCTCCACTTCGCCCTGTGCTTCCATCTGGTGCAATTTGCGCCTTATGGTTTCGCGCGGCAGCCCAGTCGCGGCCACCAGTTCTCGAATCCGTTGTGACCGTTTTGGCCATGGGCCAAGGGCCGGATCGGGCAGGCCGTCTTTACGCAATCGTCGCAGAGCGTCGTCGCTGCGCAATAGCCCGGCACCGACAGTGACCGTCATTAGCGCGCTGGCGATTTGAGCCTGATCCAGATCACCGTGATGGTGTTCGCGCAGGTTTTGCAGACTCATTAAACGAAGGCGATTCAGGTGCAGCGCGAGCGCGAGAAATCCGCGATCGAACCCGGCTTCTCCGCTGGTTTCGCCGCCAATAGCTTTCGATGGAATTGGGCTCAAATGGTCTTTGGGTGCGGTGGCGGGCGTTTTCAAGGCAGCGTGGTGTTGAAAGCGTTATTCACGATTGGGAACTTTGTTTCATACCCCAACTTTGGGTTGTAGTTTCGCGATTTGCCTAATTTGGGCGGCCGTTCGTCAGGTCGTCGCCACCTCGCCGTGCACTGATTTCAGGCTGATTTCAGGGCAATTTGCGGGGATCGGTGTTTGATTCGGCCTAAGGCACCAAAACCGAGCGCCCCTGGCGCCCCAAGTTGAAGATTTTGGTGCGTCTAAGTGCGAGTTGGATTCCGAAAAGTCCCACTTTGGTGCGATTCGCTTCCAAATTCTGGGGCTTGATGGCGGTGCGCCCGATGGCATAGGGGTTGCAACGTGTGCAGTCGAGCGTCATCCGCACGGTCACCCGCACTGTCTCCTCTCCTCAAAACCTCTATCAACACTCGAGGCTTTTTATGACCCATTCGAACTCTTCGAACCCTTCCGCTCCCAAGACTCCAACGACCCCGCGTCGGTCCTTCCTCAAGGCGGCGGCTGCGACTGGCTCCGTCGTCACCCTCTCTGGTCCGTCGATCCTTTTCGCGCAGGACAAGTCACCGATCAAAGTCGGCATCCTGCACTCGCTCTCCGGCACGATGGCCATCTCTGAGACCGCGCTCAAGAACACCGCCGTGATGACTCTCGAGGCCTTCAACGCCAAGGGCGGAATTCTTGGCCGCCAGCTCGAGCCCGTGATCGTTGATCCGGCCTCGAACTGGCCGCTGTTTGCCGAAAAGGCTCGTCAGCTAATCACCCAAGACAAAGTCTCTGCGGTTTTTGGTTGCTGGACCTCGGTCTCGCGCAAGAGCGTGCTGCCCGTGTTTGAAGAGCTCAACAACCTGCTCTTCTATCCGGTTCAGTACGAAGGCGAAGAGCTATCGCAGAATGTGTTTTATACCGGCGCTGCGCCCAACCAGCAGGCGATCCCTGCGGTGGAGTACTTGATGGGCAAGCAGGGCGGATCGGCCAAGCGCTGGTTCCTGCTCGGCACCGACTATGTGTATCCACGCACGACCAACAAGATTCTGCGCGCGTTCCTCAAGAGCAAGGGCGTTGCCGAGAAAGACATCGAAGAGGTCTACACCCCGTTCGGGCACAGTGATTACCAGACGATTGTGGCCAACATCAAGAAATTCTCTGCGGGCGGCAAGACTGCGGTGATCTCGACCGTCAACGGTGACTCGAACGTGCCTTTCTACAAAGAGTTGGGTAACGCAGGTCTCAAGGCGACCGATGTGCCCGTCGTGGCCTTCTCGGTGGGCGAAGAAGAACTGCGCGGTGTCGACACCAAGCCGCTGGTTGGCCACCTGGCCGCCTGGAACTACTTCATGAGTGTCAAGGCACCTGAGAACGATGCCTTCGTGAAGATGTACAAAGCGTGGGCGATGAAGAACAAGGTCCCCAACGCTGACACGGTCGTGACCAATGATCCGATGGAAGCCACCTACGTCGGCCTGAACATGTGGAAGCAGGCAGTCGAGAAAGCGAAATCGGTTGAAGTCGACAAGGTTCGCGTCGCCATGGCAGGTCAGACCTTCATGGCGCCTTGTGGCATGAAACTGATGATGGACAAGACCAATCATCACCTGCACAAGCCCGTCATGATTGGCGAAATTCAGGCCAACGGTCAGTTCTCCATCGTCTACAAGACCAAAGAGCCAATCCGCGCTCAGCCCTGGTCGCCCTTCATTGAAGGCAATGAGGCGAAACAGAAGATCTGATCGCTTCTCGTCGTTTCTGATCTGCTCATGCGCTGATTGTTAGACCTTGCCGGGACGTTCGCCTCGGCAAGGTCTGGCTTCACAGCACCATTTTTTCTGTTTACACATCCGACATCTGGTCGGCTCCCAATGCGTTCGTCCCGATTTTTTCCCGGCTCTCCGAGGCCGTTTTTGTTCGCCAGCTGGATTTTGCGGACGGGCTCCTGCGCTGTTCTTTTTGTGTTGGGTCTGGCTTCCTTTGTCGGGCATTCGCCAGTCCGGGCAGAGGTCTCTCAGCAAGCCCTGCAGGGTCTGGCCAGCGAAGAGTTTGATGCTCGGGTGGCCGCGATCGAACAATTGGTGGCGACCGCCGAACCTCGGGTCGCGATAATCCTCAAGGCGCTGGTCGATGGCGAACTCGCGACTGGTCCTTCGGGCACCATTTTGCTGTCTGCCGATGGCAAGTGGTTCGATGCGGCAAGCGGTACGCCAGTGGCGAAACCCGCTGTTGAGCCCGAAGCGATCATGGCCAACAACGCTCTGCGTCAGCAGGCGGATTCGGCGCTGGCCCTACTCCGGCTA
>RFVZ01000110.1 GCA_009922405.1 Betaproteobacteria bacterium | reverse complement strand
GGTGCATGCCTTCGCCGCGGCGAGTGCGCCCGAGGCCGATCGCAGGCTCGACGCGGTCCGCACGCTGGCTGCCAGTCCATTGCCCGCGGTCCGAACCCTGTTAGCCAAGCTTGCGGCCGAGGATGGTGATCCCGATCGCCGGGTTCGAGGCGCGGCGGTGGCTGCGCTCGCCCAAGTCGAATCCCGGCTGCTCTGGGGTGAGTGGCTTGGTCGGGTCTTCGCCGGGCTCTCGCTTGGATCGATCCTGATGCTCGCGGCGATGGGTCTCGCAATCACCTATGGTTTGTTGGGCGTGATCAATATGGCCCATGGCGAGATGATCATGATTGGTGCGTATTCGACCTGGGGCGTTCAGACCGCCTTTCGGGCCTGGGCGCCGCAGGCCTTTGACTGGTATCCCCTGGTCGCTTTGCCGGTCGCATTTTTGACCGCGGCACTGGTTGGGGCCCTGCTCGAGCGCACGATCATTCGCCACCTCTATGGCCGACCCCTGGAGACCTTATTGGCCACCTGGGGTATTTCGCTGGCCTTGATTCAGACGGTTCGGACCTTGATCGGGCCACAAAATGTGGAAATTCAAAATCCGACCTGGCTTTCGGGCGCACTGACTGTCGCAGGGGCCACCCTGCCCTGGAATCGGATGGTCATTATTGGGTTTTCGCTAGCCGTTCTGCTGATGATCGCGCTGCTCTTGTCACAAACCCGATTGGGCCTCTTTGTGCGCGGCGTGACTCAGAACCGGGCAATGGCGTCGGCGATTGGCGTGCCGACCGATCGGGTCGATCTGATGGCCTTTGGGCTCGGGTCTGGTGTCGCCGGCCTCGCGGGGGTTGCCCTGAGCCAGATTGGTAACGTCGGTCCAGATCTTGGTCAGAGCTTCATCATTGATTCCTTTATGGTCGTGGTGTTGGGAGGTGTCGGCCAGCTGGCCGGTACGGTGTTCGCCGGCTTCGGCCTGGGCCTGGTTTCCAAATTTTTGGAGCCATCGGTTGGCGCCGTAATCGCCAAGATCGCGATCCTCGTCGGGATCATCGCCTTCATTCAGAAGCGTCCTCAGGGATTATTTGCGATGCGCGGTCGTGCGCTCGAGTCTTGAGACGATTGAGAATATTGGATCTGAAATGAACGATCCACTGGTTGTCAAACGCCGATTGTTCGGCAGTTTTGAATGGTTCTTGCTGATTGCAGCGGTACTTCTGGCTGGGGTAGTGGTGCCACTCGCCCACGCACTGTTGCCCGACGGGGCGGCGCTGCGCCCTTCGTCGTATGTCGTGACGTTGGCCGGTAAATTCGCGTGTTACGCCATGTTGGCGGTGGCGATGGACCTCATCTGGGGGTATGCCGGCATTCTCTCTTTGGGCCAGTCGCTCTGGTTCGCGCTCGGAGGCTATGTGTTTGGCATGCACCTCATGCGGGGCATCGGGCGCGAGGGGCAATATCAGAGCGATCTGCCTGATTTCATGGTGTTTCTGGACTGGAAGCAGCTGCCCTGGCATTGGTGGAACAGCGATCAGTTCGCATGGTCCATCCTGATGGTTGTCCTGGTGCCCGGTGTGTTGGCGTTTGTGTTTGGTTGGTTCGCGTTTCGGTCACGAATTCGCGGGGTTTATTTTTCGATCATCACGCAGGCACTGACCTATGCGGCGATGCTGCTCTTTTTTAGGAACGAAACCGGGTTCGGCGGAAACAACGGCTTTACGGATTTCAAGACCCTACTCGGCTTTAGAATTACGGATCCAGCGGTACGCGCTACCCTGCTCGCAATCACGGTCGGTATGTTGGCCGCGGTATTCGTCTTCTCGCGCTGGCTGGTGCAGACCCGATTCGGCCGGGTCCTCCAGGCGATTCGCGATGCCGAGGGGCGTGTGCGGTTTTGCGGCTACGACACCCTGCGCTACAAGCTCGCCATCTGGACGCTTGCGGCAGTCATCAGCGGTATTGCAGGCGCCCTTTACGTGCCGCAGGTCGGCATCATCAATCCGGGTGAAATGAGCCCCGCCAACGCGATTGAAATCGCGGTCTGGACTGCCGTTGGTGGTCGTGGCACTCTCATCGGACCCATTCTTGGTGCCTGGCTGGTCAACGGTGCGAAGAGCTGGTTCACAATGGCGTTTCCCGATTACTGGCTGTTCTTCTTGGGCGCATTGTTTGTCGCGGTGACGCTGTATCTGCCGGCTGGGGTGATCGGATTTTTCCGCACCCTACGTGGTTCGGCCGGTGCGGAGAATCCGAGATGAGCGCGCCGATTCTCTATCTCGAATCGGTGACCGTCAGCTTTGATGGATTTAAAGCCCTCAATGAACTCTCGCTTTCGGTCGATGACGGTGAGTTACGTTGCGTGATTGGTCCAAACGGCGCGGGTAAGACCACCATGATGGATGTCATTACGGGCAAGACACGGCCCGATGCCGGTCGGGTCTCGTTTGGTCAGTCCATGGACCTCACCAAATTGCCCGAGGATCGGATTGTTCAGGCAGGTATCGGGCGGAAATTTCAGCGCCCGACCGTGTTCGAGACGCTCACGGTCTTCGAGAACATGGAGTTGGCCGTGAAGTCAGATCGCCGGCCACGTGCAACGCTGCGCGCAACGCTTGATTCGGGTCAGGTCGATCAGATCGATTCGGTGTTGCGGCGGGTCAATTTGCGCGAGGCCCATCGCCGTGTCGCTGGTAGTCTCAGTCATGGCCAGAAGCAGTGGCTCGAGATTGGGATGCTGCTCGCGCAAGAACCCAAACTGATTTTGCTCGATGAGCCCGTGGCAGGGATGACCGATGCCGAAACCGATCAAACGGCCGAGCTGTGTCTTGCACTAGAGGGCCAGCATTCATTGGTCGTTGTGGAACACGATATGGCTTTCGTCGAGAAGATCGCGCGCCGTGTGACTGTTTTGCACGAAGGCTCCGTATTGACTGAAGGGTCTCTGGCGAAGGTGCGGGCCGATGAGCGGGTTATTTCCGTGTACTTGGGGCGTTGAGCATGTTGCGCATTGAGGGCCTGAACCAGTTTTATGGCGGCAGCCACGTACTGCGCGATATTTCGCTCGAGGTGCCGATGGGTGAGGTGACGGCCCTGCTCGGGCGCAATGGCGTAGGTAAGACCACGTTATTGAAATGCCTGACGGGGCTTCTGCCCATTCGATCCGGACGGATCCTGCTCGATGGTCAGGACATCTCAAACCTTGCACCGCATCGACGCGCGCGCCTGGGGCTGGGCTATGTTCCACAGGGACGCGAAATTTTCCCGCGCTTGTCAGTTGAAGAAAACTTGCGCATCGCCATGGCGGCATCGGGCAACGATGGCGCAATTCCGGATTGGGTGTTCGAGACCTTTCCCATTGTCAAAACGTTCTTGAAGCGCCGGGGTGGCGATCTTTCTGGGGGGCAACAGCAACAGCTGGCCATTGCGCGCGCGCTGGTCACCAAGCCTCGACTGCTGATTCTGGATGAGCCCACCGAGGGTATTCAACCCAATGTCATTCAGATGATTGAGCAGGTCATCGCCGGCTTGGCCGAGCGCAAGGAAATGGCAATCTTGCTGGTCGAGCAGTATTACGATTTTGCGAAATCATTGGCTGATCATTACGCGGTGTTGCAGCGTGGTGAGGTCATTGCATCGGGTCTGGGCGCCAATATGGAATCTGACGGCGTGCGCGAGTTGGTGGCGGTTTGAAGTGAGTCTGGCCTCTGACCTTGTGGGCGATCCGCTCGCACGTCAGTGGTCGGCTTCGCTCGACCTGCGCTTCGGCACACGCCTTGGGCAGACCGTTTTGCTCCAAAATACGCATCGAGGGCCGCTGCGACTGATCAAGGCGCTGAAATCCGACGGCGATGCGCCCTCAGGGCCCGGTGGCCAGAGCCGCCTCGACGCGATGATCGTACATCCGCCGGGTGGACTGGCGGCCGGGGATTCCCTTCGGCTGCGGATCGATCTTGAAGAAGGCGCACGGGTACGTTCAAGTACGCCCGGGTCGCAGAAGTGGTACCGCGGGCGGGCGAGTGCCAACACCCACATTCAGGTGGCGCGTGGCGCTCAACTCGAATGGCTGCCCCAACCTTCGATCGTCTATGACGGTGCTTTTGTGGACCAATCCCTTCGAGTGGATCTTGATGCGGATTGCGCCATGGTGGGCTTCGAGTGTCTTGTGCTGGGTCGACGCTCGATGGGCGAGCGCTTCGCTAAGGGGTGGTTACGCCAATCGATTCGGATCAACCGCGCGGGACGCCCAGTCTGGCAGGAGTCCACCGATGCGGGGGCTGACGCACCGCTCTGGGGCGCATCAGCGGGATGGGCTGGACGGGTTGTTTGTGCATCGGTGTGGGCGATTGGCGGGTATCGCGCGACCTGGGATGACGCTGCATTGGTTGATCAATGGCGGGCTGCGCTCGCCACCTCGAGCGAAACGGATGCGGGCAGGCACGCGCGGCTGTTGGGGGGTACCACACGGATGGCTTCCGGGATCGTACTCGCTAAGATTCTTGGGGATGAAGCCGACACTGTGGCTGAGTTGGCGCAACAGCTTTGGGCATTGGCCCGTTCCCCGGTGTTGGGCGCGTCTGCCCAGGCCATGCGCATTTGGGCCACTTGAACCGAGCAGGGTGGCTTCGATGATTGTGGCTTCAATATTGATGCGGATTCGCGTATGTTGATTTGATGGTCTTCGACCCCATAAGCTGCTTTACGACTCCCTAAGACTTCGGCTGGAACGTGCGTCATGGATCTCACCCCGCGTGAAAAAGATAAGTTGTTGATCTTCACAGCAGCCTTGCTCGCCGAACGCCGAATGGCTCGCGGGTTAAAGCTGAATGTGCCTGAGTCGATCGCGTTGATTACGGCAGCCGTCATGGAGGGCGCGCGCGATGGCCGCAGCGTCGCCGAATTGATGTCCGCTGGCGCCGGTATCCTCACGCGTGATCAGGTGATGGAGGGCGTCGCAGACATGATCCCGGATATTCAGGTCGAAGCGACGTTCCCCGATGGGACCAAGCTCGTCACGGTTCATCACCCCATCCGCTAGGCACCCTCCCAATGACGATCGACGCGAACCTGAGCAACAGCATTCCGGTCATTCCGGGTGAATTACTCCCCGAACCGGGCGATATCGAATTGAATGCGGGCCGCATGTCGCTCGAACTACGCGTGACGAACACGGGGGATCGGCCGATTCAGGTTGGGTCGCACTACCACTTCGCCGAGACCAATGCCGCACTCGATTTTGATCGCTCTGCCGCGCGGGGGTTTCGCCTCGACATCGCCGCGGGCACCGCGGTTCGCTTTGAGCCCGGGCAGTCGCGTGCGGTGCGACTGGTGGCATTGTCAGGCTCGCGCACGGTGGTGGGGTTTCGCGGTCTGGTGATGGGCAAGTTGGAGAATTAGAGCGATGGCAACTCGAATCTCGCGCCGCGCCTACGCGGAAATGTTTGGTCCCACCACGGGCGACCGGGTGCGTTTAGCGGACACCAATCTGGTGATCGAGGTTGAACACGACCACACGGTCTACGGCGAAGAAGTCAAGTTCGGGGGTGGTAAGGTCATCCGCGACGGCATGGGTCAGGGTCAGGGCATGGCCGCTGAGGTCGCCGACACGGTCATCACCAATGCACTCATCGTTGATGCCGTGCTTGGGATCGTCAAAGCCGATGTCGGTCTCAAGTCGGGCCGGATCTGGCGGATCGGCAAGGCAGGCAACCCGGATATTCAACCGGCTGTCACTATTCCAATTGGCGCAGCGACCGAGATTATTGCTGGCGAAGGCATGATTCTGACCGCTGGTGGGGTCGATACCCACATTCATTTTATTTGTCCGCAGCAGGTCGACGAAGCACTGGCGAGCGGTATCACCACGATGATTGGCGGGGGCACCGGTCCCGCGACGGGCACCAATGCCACCACGGTAACGCCTGGCCCCTGGCACTTGGAGCGGATGCTGCAAGCGGCTGATGCACTACCGATGAATATCGGTTTTACCGGCAAGGGCAATGTCAGCCGGCCAGAGCCCCTGCGCGAGCAGATCGAAGCGGGTGCGATCGGGCTCAAACTCCACGAGGACTGGGGGACGACGCCGCAGGCGATCGACACTTGTCTGGGCGTCGCCGATGAGATGGATGTTCAGGTCGCTATTCATACCGATACATTGAATGAAAGCGGGTTTGTTGAGGCGTCGATCGCGGCGATGCGCGGGCGGGTGATTCACACGTATCACACCGAAGGCGCCGGCGGTGGCCATGCCCCCGATATCCTCAAGGTCGTTGGCGAACCCAATGTTTTGCCCTCATCGACCAACCCGACCCGTCCGTTTACGGTCAACACGCTCGATGAACATCTCGACATGCTGATGGTGTGTCATCACCTCGATGCATCCATTGCCGAAGACCTTGCGTTTGCGGAAAGCCGGATTCGGCGCGAAACGATCGCAGCCGAGGACATCCTGCATGACCTCGGTGCCATCTCAATGATGTCGAGCGATTCGCAGGCCATGGGGCGACCGGGCGAGGTGATCCTGCGGACCTGGCAGACGGCGCACAAAATGAAGATGCAGTTTGGCGCATTGCGTCTGGATGCCGGACGTTCGGACAGCGAGCGTAACGACAACTGGCGGATTCGACGCTATATCGCCAAGTACACGATCAACCCGGCCATCACGCACGGAGTCGCGCACGAAGTGGGTTCAGTCGAGGCGGGTAAGTGGGCCGATCTGGTGTTGTGGCGGCCGGCCTTTTTTGGCGTCAAGCCGTCGATGGTGATCAAGGGCGGAACGATCGCGCTGGCCTTGATGGGTGATCCAAACGCCTCAATTCCAACCCCCCAGCCCGTGCATTACCGACCCATGTTTGGCAGCCTCGGGGGGGCGTTACACCGATCCTCCTTGACCTTCGTATCGGGTGCTGCCCTGTCCGCGGGCGTTGGTGCTCGGTATGGGTTAGCGAAGCCGCTGGTCGCCGTGCGCGGGGTGCGAACGCTCTCAAAACGCGATCTGCTTTGGAACGATGCACTGCCTGTGATGTCAATTGATCCGGAGACCTACGAGGTCCGCGCCGATGGTCAGTTGCTCGTCTGTGAGCCTGCGACGGTATTGCCGATGGCGCAGCGCTATTTTCTGTTTTGATACCAACATCGAGCATTACCGTGAACCCAGAAAATCGCTCGACGGACGCCGACACCCCCGACCTCGCGCCCGCCCCCGATCTTCTACTTGCGACCGCTTTTGCGGATCCGCGCGCCCGCGTCGACGAGATTCTCGAGTTGCCTTTTGAGCGTCGCGAGAAGAGCCGGTTTCGGGCTGTGATGCTTTCAGGTGAAACGATCGGCGTCTCCATGCCGCCCGGCACTTTACTGCGTCATGGGACCCGACTAAAGCTCGACGATGGCCGGGTCGTCGCGGTGGAGGCTGAGCTTGAAACACTTCTTGAAGTGCGCGCCGTGGATGCCCAGGAGCTCGCCCGAATTGCGTATCACGTGGGCAATCGACATGTTCCGCTGCAGATTGGCGAATCATGCCTGTGGCTTTTGCCAGACCATGTGCTCCGCGCGATGGTCGTTGGTTTGGGCGGGCAGGTTGTCGAGGTGCAGGCCGCGTTCGAGCCCGAGAGTGGTGCATATGGTCATTCTCATGTGCATCATCAACATGATGATCAGGGGCATGGTGGACGGATTCACGTTTTTGATTCGCGGCACGAATCGCCTTGAAGTGCACTCAAATTCGCTGAAATTTATTGAATCGCCGCGTCTGACATGCTTGTACGCCTGCTGCAGTTCGCCAGCCCGATGTTGCCGATCGGCGCGTTCAGCTACTCCTCGGGTCTCGAATCAGCGATCGAATCGGGCGACGTTCATGATGCGGAGAGCGGCGCGCAGTGGATTGGGAGCGTGCTCGAGTGGAACCTCGCGCGCCAGGACGGGCCACTCACAGCGGCGGCACACATCGCTTGGTCCGCTTTGGGGGTGACTCAGACGGCCCAGTTACAGCAACTCAACGATCTCGCGTTCGCAACTCGTGAGACTGCTGAACTCCGGCTTGAATCGACTCAAACTGGACATTCGCTGGCGGTTTGGATTGAGCGCACCCTCGATCCGACTAAGGACTTTCGCGCCGCCCTTGAAGCGCTGAGGCCAATCGCATATCCAATAGCGTGGGCTGCGGGTGGGGTCCAGCTGCAGCTCAGCCCTCGCGATACGGTTCTCGGGATGCTATGGGGGTTTGTCGAAAATCAGGCCAGTGCGCTGATGAAAGCGCTGCCACTGGGGCAGACCCCAGCCCAGCGGATGATGCTCGCGTTGGG
>RFVZ01000109.1 GCA_009922405.1 Betaproteobacteria bacterium | reverse complement strand
GGGCGCGTCCTCCGTTTTCCGGCAGGGCAGCGCGACCATCAAGGGCGCGCACTCAAAGTCCCCCATATGGGCTGGAACACCGTAACTCAGGTCCGGCCGCACGCCCTTTGGCAAGGCATCGCAGATGAAGAGCGATTTTATTTCGTGCACAGTTATTACGCCTGCCCGACCGATCCGGGGCTCGACGTCGGTCGATCCGAACATGGCGTCAGCTTTACCAGTGCAGTGGCGCGGGATAACATCTTCGCTACCCAGTTTCACCCTGAAAAAAGCGCCGCTGCGGGCTTGCGTTTATATGCGAACTTCGCCAGCTGGTCCCCTTGAAACCAACCTGTTCTGAGCCATGCTGCTGATACCGGCAATCGATCTGAAAGATGGGCGCTGTGTCCGTCTGCGTCAGGGCGACCTGCAAGATGCGACTGTTTTTTCCGAAGATCCTGGCGCGATGGCCTCCCATTGGGTAGACCAGGGCGCGCGACGTTTGCACCTAGTGGATCTGAATGGGGCCGTGGCTGGGCGCCCCAAGAATGAGGGCGCCATTCGCGAGATCATTGCGGCGGTCGGCGATCGCATCCCGATTCAGCTCGGCGGCGGCGTGCGCGACCTCGATACGATTGAGCGTTATCTGGATGATGGTCTTGAGTGGATCATCATTGGCACAGCGGCGGTCAAGAACCCCGGTTTTTTGCATGATGCCTGTGGCGCATTTCCTGGCCAGATCATTGTTGGGCTAGATGCGCGCGATGGCAAAGTGGCCACCGATGGTTGGAGCAAACTGACCGGCCATGACGTTATTGATCTCGCCCGCAAATTCGAAGACATCGGGGTCGAAGCGATTATCTATACGGACATTGGGCGCGACGGGATGATGCAAGGGGTCAACGTCGAAGCGACCGTGCGGCTCGCTCAGTCGGTTCGAATTTCCGTGATTGCTTCCGGCGGGGTGACCAACCTTGCGGATGTTGAAGCGCTTTGTGCCGTCGAATCCGAGGGCGTTTCGGGAGCCATTCTCGGGCGGGCGCTCTACGAGGGCGCTTTGTCACTGGCCGAAGCTCAGGCCCGCGCCGATCAACTGACCGGACCCGACGCCGGGCGCTAAGCCGGCGCGTTGGGTACGGTGGCAGCAACCGCTTTGGCTTAACCCGATGCTCGCGCGCCGCATCATTCCATGTCTTGATGTCACCGCTGGGCGGGTCGTCAAGGGGGTGAATTTTGTCGAACTACGCGACGCGGGTGATCCCGTTGAAATTGCGCGGCGTTACGACGCGCAAGGCGCCGACGAACTGACCTTTCTCGACATTACGGCGTCGAGTGATGACCGCGATCTGATTCTCTCGGTGATCGAGGCGGTCGCCAGCGAAGTCTTCATTCCGCTCACGGTCGGCGGCGGCGTGCGTCGGGTCGAAGATGTGCGGCGTTTGCTCAATGCAGGCGCCGACAAGATTTCCATCAACACCGCCGCATTGCAGGACCCTGACCTCATCAATGCCACGGCTAGCCGCTATGGGTCGCAATGTATTGTCGTGGCAATCGACGCTCGCGAGGAGGCGCCGGGGCGTTGGCAGGTCTATACCCACGGCGGTCGGCGAGGCACGGGGCGCGACGCGGTGCAGTGGGCTATCGAAGCAGCCCAGCGCGGTGCCGGTGAGATTTTGCTGACCAGCATGGATCGTGACGGCACGCGGTCCGGATTCGATTTGGCGCTGACCCGCGCGGTGTCTGAAGCCGTCCCGGTCCCTGTCATCGCGTCGGGGGGCGTTGGAACGCTGGAGCATCTGGTCGAGGGCGTGACTCTGGGAGCTGCCGATGCCGTTCTGGCGGCCAGCATCTTTCATTTTGGTGACTATACGGTGGGCGAGGCCAAGCAACTGATGGCTGCGCGCGGCATCCCGGTGCGACTGTGACCGGGGCGTCCCAGGATCAGGCCTTCCCGATCGGCGCCGACAGCGTGGCGTGGCTCGACACCGTCCGATTCGACCCGCAGGGGCTGATTCCGGCGATTGCCCAGAACGTTGAGAATGGTGAAGTCTTGATGGTGGCGTGGATGAACCGGGAATCCCTGGCGGAGACCGTCGCGACGGGGCGAGCCGTTTACTGGTCGCGTTCGCGTCAGCGGCTTTGGCGTAAGGGCGAAGAGAGCGGGCACACTCAGACGGTTCTTGGTTTAAGAATCGACTGTGATGCCGACGTGATCTTGGTCGAGGTCGAGCAAACGGGGGGAGTGGCTTGCCATACCGGTCGCCGGCGGTGTTTCTATCGACGTCTGGAAGGCGGCGCCTGGCAGGAAACCGAGGCGCCGCTCGTTGATCCTGAAACGATTTACCGATAGGGACAAAAATCGTCATGACCGAAGCAATTTTGACGAGGCTGGCGGCAACGATTGAGTCCAGGCGATCAGCCGATCCCGACCAGTCCTACGTCGCGAGGCTAATGCGTCGCGGCGATGATGCGATTTTGAAGAAAATCGGCGAAGAGGCGACCGAAGTTGTTCTGGCAGCAAAGGACGGCGTGCCCGATCGAATCGTTGCCGAATGTGCGGACCTCTGGTTTCATTGCCTAGTGATGCTTGCGCACCATGACCTTCACCCCGACGACGTGCTGGCTGAACTCGCGCGCCGTGAGGGACTGTCCGGCATCGAGGAAAAGGCCTTGCGCAAGCGCCTGCAACGTGAAGTCGACGAAGGAACAAGAGAATGAGTAAGACCCCCTGTATTTTTTGCAAGATCGTGGCCGGTGAAATTCCGGCGCGCAAAGTCTTCGAAGACGACGATGTTCTGGTTTTCCACGATATCCATCCGCAGGCGTCGATGCACCTCTTGATGATTCCCAAGCGGCACGTCGAGAATCTCTACGATGCGGACGAAACGCACTTAGCGGTCTTGGGCAAAATGATGACGACTGCCGGGAAAATCGCCCATGAACAGGGTTCGCCCGATGGCTTCCGCCTGGTCGTGAACAACGGCAGAGTCGGCCGGCAGGAGGTGTATCATCTCCATCTTCACCTGCTTGGCGGAACGGAGCCGCTCGGCTCGGGCATGAACCGGCACTGAGCGAGGATACGCACATGGGATCTTTTAGTATTTGGCACTGGTTGATCGTTCTCGCGATCATTTTGCTGGTCTTTGGTACGAAAAAGCTGCGCAACCTCGGTAGTGATCTGGGCGGTGCGGTGAAGGGATTCAAAGACGGGATGAAAGAGGCCACGGCCGACAAGCCGGCTGAGCAGGTGGGTGCTCCAGGCTTGAATGCAGCGTCGGGAACCTCCGGAACAGCGGGTGGGACGACCCATGCTCAATCGTCAGCCCACGATGCCGCGCGGACGATCGATGTGGATGCCCGGGAGCGTCGCTCCTGAGTCTCTGATCCTTTGGATCGGGCGCGAGGAGCGCCAACGACATGTTTGACATTGGTTTTTCCGAGATGATGGTGATCGCGGTGGTCGCCCTCGTCGTGCTCGGGCCCGAGCGATTGCCGCGTGTGGCGCGCCAGGCGGGTGAATGGATCGGTAAGCTTCAGCGCTACGTGACGGACGTCAAGAACGACATCACGCGTCAAGTTGAACTCGAGGAACTTCGTCGCGTTCAGCAAGAAATGCAGGGTGCTGCTCGAGAGCTCCAGTCGTCGATGCAGAAGTCGGTCTCCGACATGCAAACCCAGGTCTCGGAGTTGCGCGCCGAAGTGGAGGCCAGCACCGAATTGAGCGAACCACCCATGACCCACATGACCGATTGGGATCGGGTCTATGCGATCCGGCGCTCTCGCGAACGGATTCGCGAACGTCGGATCGAACGGGATCGCCGCATCGGTGCGATCCGACCCAAACGCAGGCTGGTGCGCTAATGGTTCTCAAGTTTTTGAAGCGCAGCGGTTCGGGTTCGGCGATCGATCCTGCAACGGGGTCTGCGGACAGTTCGTCGCGTGATGGAACCGACGGGGGGACCGGCGCCCCTGAAGAAAGCTTTGTCTCGCACTTGGTGGAGTTACGGGACCGGGTCGTCAAATCCCTGATGGTCGTTGTCATGGTGTTCGGACTGAGTTTCTTTTACGCGGGCGATATCATGCATTTTCTGGCGCAGCCGCTGCAGGACGCGATGCCGCCGGGGGCCCGCATGATCATCACCGATTCGTCAGGGACCTTCTTCACCCTGATGAAGGTGTCGTTTCTGGTGGCCATTCTGGCCAGCCTCCCGTGGGTTCTTTACCAGGCCTGGGCGTTCGTCGCGCCAGGGCTTTATGAGCACGAGAAGCGCTTTGCGATCCCGCTGATCTTCTCGAGTGTGTTTTTCCTGCTGGTCGGGGTCAGCTTTGCCTACCTATTTGTGCTGCCCGCAGCGTATCGGTTCTTTTTTGCGTTCAACGCGCAGACCGGTGCGGACACGATGCAGGACATCCAGAAGTACTGGGATTTCACGCTCGCCATCTTCTTCGGATTTGGTCTGACCTTCGAAGTGCCCGTGGTCGAGATGCTTCTGGTCAAGCTCGGCATGGTCACGACAAAACAGCTGCGCGAGGCTCGCCGCTACGTAATCGTTGGCGCCTTCGTGGTCGCAGCCGTCCTGACCCCGCCCGACCCGTTGTCGCAGTTCATGCTAGCTGTGCCCCTGTGCTTGCTCTACGAGCTGGGGATTTGGCTCGCCGGGTTTGTCCGCGCGCGGTCACGCTCGCCGGACGCGCCGACCGACGGGCCCACCGATGAACCCGTGGTCTGATCGATTCTTGCGATCCCTCACACAGGGTTTGGGTCGTCGATAAACCGGTGCTCGATACCCAGCGTGTGGGCAACCTCGGCGCCCACTGCCTGAACGCCCCAGCGTTCGGTTGCATGATGGCCGGCGGCGATGTAAATCACCCCCGCTTCGCGGGCGAGGTGGACCGTGGGTTCGTTAATTTCTCCACTCACGAAGGCGTCCGCTCCGGCATCAATGGCCTGGGCTAGCATCGAATGCGCAGCGCCTGTGCACCAGGCCAAACGACGGATTGGTCGATCAATGGCGCCGACCGCGAGGGGGGCGCGATTTAGCGCGCGTTCTAGACGGTTGCACAAGGTGGTGATGTCGGTTGGGCTCGGCAAGTCAGCGCACCAGCCAATGCCCTGATCGCCAAACCGGCTGATCGCACCCGGCTCATGCGGCCAATCGAGTCGACGAGCCAGTTGCGCATTGTTACCAAGGCTTGGGTGCGCATCGAGCGGCAGGTGATAGCCATACAGATTGAGTTCGGCACCGACGACGGCGGCGAGACGCAGCCGTTTGGTACCGATTATGCGCGGGTCTTCTCCGCGCCAAAACCACCCATGGTGTACCAGAACCGCATCGGCACCGGCGGCGATGGCCGCCTCTAAAAACGCCAGGCTGGCGGTGACGCCTGTAACCAACAGTCTGATCCGGGCTTTACCTTCCACCTGCAGGCCGTTCGGGCAATAATCCGTGAAGCGTCCCGTTTCCAGTAAATCGGAGAGCGTCCTGGATAGCAACTCTCGAGAAACCGTGTTTTGAATCTGCGCCGTCTTTGCCATTCCTGCCGCCTCTTCGTCGATCGGATGTTTCGCCACCATGCTTAAGCGATTGTGGATGACTTTTGCGCAGACCGTGACCGTAGCGCTCGCAGTCATCTTTGTGGTCGCGACCCTGCGGCCAGAATGGTTGCCACGCAAACTGTCGATGGTGGGCGCGCCGAGCGCCATGAATCCACCAATAGGCTCGAGCGCCGACGGTTCGGGTGCAGACTCGACGGCCCAGTCGCCTGGCGGTGGATCGGCGCCCTGGCTTTCGTATGGCGAAGCGGCCCGGGCGGCGATTCCGGCTGTTGTTAATATCTACACGACTAAAGAAGCGCGCATACCCAACCATCCGCTGCTGAATGATCCCGGTTTTCGGCGATTTTTCGGTGAACAAGGGCCCGCGCGCCGGCCCGTCTCCAGCCTCGGATCGGGCGTCATCGTTGCGTCCGACGGGTTGGTACTGACGAACCATCATGTCGTCGAAGCGGCCGATGAAATCGAAGTGGCACTCGCCGATGGCCGTCGTGCCAAAGCGCAGGTCGTTGGCAGTGACCCTGAGACCGATCTTGCCGTGCTGCGGATCGGCTTGACCGCACTCCCCACGCTCGCTTTTGGCGATCTGGAGCGGGTGCAGGTGGGTGACGTTGTGCTGGCCATCGGCAACCCGTTCGGTGTTGGGACCACCGTCACGATGGGCATCGTTTCTGCCTTGGGCAGGACGCATCTGGGCATCAATACCTTTGAGAACTTCATTCAGACCGATGCCGCCATCAATCCCGGAAATTCCGGGGGGGCTCTGGTTGATAGTCGAGGCCGATTGCTGGGGATCAATACGGCGATTTACTCGCGCTCAGGGGGGTCAATGGGGATTGGGTTCGCGATCCCAGTGACCACTGCGCGTCAGGTCGTCGACTCGATCGTCAAGCAAGGCGGCGTGGTGCGCGGCTACATTGGCGTTGAGCCTCAGGATCTGACGCCCGAAATTGCCGAGGCTTTCCAAATACCCCGGCGCGAGGGCGCAATCATCGCGGGACTGGTCCGCGGCGGCCCGGCCGATAAGGCGGGTGTCAAGGCGGGCGACGTGTTGATCGCCGTCGAAGGCCGGGCGGTTAAAGACACCCCGTCGATGCTTAACCTGATCTCACAACTTGAGCCAGGCCGAACCGCGAACCTGCGTTTCGTGCGCGAGGGTCGCGAAGTCGATCTGCCGATCGTGATTGGTCGCCGACCCAAGCCGCCTCGTGGGCCGGCGCAACCCAATGAATGAAGCCCAACGAAGTCGGCGAAAGCCGGTCTTGCGACGCCGTGTCACTCTCGTAGCGCTGGGCTGGCTTGGGCTAAAATCCAACCTTACCCGGAGTACCACCTTCGAGTGGAGCGTTTTTAAGGCCGCCGATGTATGCTAACGGCGCTTTTTGAGTTGATATTGGTTGCGCCCTAGCGGCGTGCTGCTGAGGTTTAGAGATGTCGAATTCCACCTCCATGTCGCCCGCTTCGAATTCTGCGGCCGGATTTACACCGGGCAACCCTAATGACCCCGCGCGGCGGACGTGGATTGCCGTTGCTGGAGCTGCTGGCGCGGTGGGCGGTGCATGCGTCGCGGTTCCATTTGTCAGTACCTTCACGCCATCCGAGCGAGCTAAAGCAGCGGGTGCTCCGGTGGAAGTCGATATCAGTGCGATGAAGCCGGGCGAATTGCTTCGCGTTGAATGGCGCGGCAAGCCGGTTTGGGTGGTGCGCCGAACGCCAGAAATGTTGGCCTCACTCAAGCAAACGGAATCCCAGGTCGCGGATGCGGAGTCTGCTCGCAAGGCCTATCCGACTCCCGAGTACGCGCGTAATCAATACCGCTCAATCAAGCCGGAGTATTTTGTGGCGGTGGGCATCTGCTCGCATCTCGGCTGTTCGCCCAGCGACAAGTTCCAGACGGGGGCTCAGCCTTCGCTACCCGACGATTGGGCGGGTGGATTCTTGTGTCCCTGCCACGGCTCTACGTTTGACCTCGCGGGCCGCGTGTTCAAGAACAAACCCGCTCCCGACAATCTCGAAGTTCCGCCCCACACCTACCTATCCGACACGCGCCTGCTCATTGGCGAAGAAAAGAAAGCGTGATTGGCCTCAAGGAATAAGGTAACACCATGGCATTGAAAGAAGTCACCACGACCGGCCTGATTGGCTGGGTCGATCAGCGGTTCCCACTGACGGCGACCGTCAAGGCCCACCTCAGCGAATACTACGCGCCGAAGAATTTTAACTTCTGGTACTTCTTTGGCTCGCTTGCGATCCTGGTCCTAGTGTTGCAGATCGTCACCGGGATTTTCCTGGTGATGCACTACAAGCCGAGCGCGACTGATGCGTTTGCGTCTGTCGAGTACATTATGCGTGACGTGCCATGGGGCTGGTTGGTGCGGTACATGCATTCGACCGGCGCCAGTGCGTTTTTTGTCGTCGTCTACCTGCACATGTTTAGGGGTTTGATCTACGGGTCGTATCGCAAGCCACGCGAACTCGTTTGGGTGTTCGGATGCCTGATTTTCTTGTGCCTAATGGGTGAGGCCTTTTTTGGTTACCTACTCCCTTGGGGTCAGATGTCGTACTGGGGTGCACAGGTCATCGTGAACCTTTTTGCGGCGATTCCCTTCATCGGACCCGATCTTGCGCTCTTGATTCGCGGCGACTTCGTGGTGTCTGATGCGACGCTGAATCGTTTCTTCTCGTTCCACGTGATCGCCATTCCGTTGGTGCTCCTCGGACTGGTCGGCGCCCACATCGTCGCGCTGCATGAAGTGGGTTCAAACAACCCAGACGGCGTGGACATCAAGGCCCTGAAAGACTCGAAGGGTATTCCGCTCGATGGCATTCCGTTTCACCCTTACTACACCGTGCACGACATCATGGGCGC